>BEIM01000298.1 GCA_002898995.1 bacterium HR36 | reverse complement strand
TCGGTTACACCACCACTTTTCTGGCTGGGGCAATCGCCGTGGCTTTCGTGCTGGTTGGCCTAACGACGCGGGCCCTGGCCCAGCCCAATGTACTCCGCACCCTCTACGGCATGATGTATGGCGTCGTGTGTTTTGCCATTCTGTTCAGCTTTACTGGCACCGTGCTCGGCGGGTTGTGGGCGGATGTCTCCTGGGGCCGATTCTGGGGCTGGGATCCGAAAGAGAATGGGGCGCTGCTTATTGTTCTGGTGAACGCCCTGGCACTGCACGCGCGCTGGGGCGGCATTGTCAAGCAACGTGGCTTTGCGGTGCTGTGTCTGTTGGGCAACATCGTGACGGCCTGGAGCTGGTTCGGCACCAACCAGATGGGGATCGGCCTGCATTCCTATGGCCGCATGGACGGCGCCACGCTATGGCTCAGCGTGTTCTGGCTATCGCAAATTGCGCTCATTGGTCTGGGCCTGCTGCCTTTGCGTTGGTGGCGGAGTTTCGCTCAGGCCGCTGAGGGCACCAGCGCTTAGCCCAACACCGTTACTAGCACCCTTCGCTGGCGGGGGCGAATATCACATTCCAGACAAACGATCTGTTGCCACCTGCCCAGCTGCAGTTGCCCGTCCTGGATGGGAACGCTGAGCGATGGCCCCAGCAATGTCGCTTGCAGGTGCGAGTGTGCATTGCCGTCATGCCAGGTTTGTTCGTGGCCGTAATGCCGGCCTGGCGGAATGAGCTTATCGAGAATCTCGGGTAAATCGCGGCGTAATCCCGGTTCAAATTCGATGGTGCCCACGGCAAAAGTGCTGCCGAGGCAAAAGATGTTGACCAAGCCGTTCTTCACCCCCGAGCGCTGCACCACTTCCGCCACCCGTGAGGTCAGATCGTGCATTTCGCCATGCCCTTTGGTTTTCAGCTCGATGGTTTCCTGGTAAGTCATCGCTCTTGTCCTGCTGGCAATCAGGAAAAGGCACCGCCCGATTGCCACTGCGTCAAGTCCTGGTCATCGCAGCCCAGCCAGGTTCTCAGGACGTGTTCGGTATCCTGACCGAGATCGGGTGGGAAACGGAAAGGTGGGAGGGCGGTCTCCTGTATGCGAAACGGCGTGTTGAGCAAATCTACTTCCCGGCCGGTCGGATCGCGCACGGTCAATTTTAGCCCCCGGGCTTGAGCCTGGGGATGCTGGAATAACTGGGCATAATCGAGCACCGGACTGTGCGGCACTTCCGCAGCGCTCAGGAGAGCTTGCCATTGGGCGGTAGTCCGGCCGCGCAAAAGCGGTTCCAGCTCGGCCAGTAGCTCTCGCCGGTGCTGCACACGGTCGGGGTTGGTGCGAAAGCGCGGGTCGCTGGCCAGATCGAGCCGACCGCAGGCTTGGCAGAAGCGGCGCCATTGTTCATCATTGCCCACCGCCAGCACCAGATACCCGTCGGCAGTGGCGAAAAGCTGGTAGGGCACGATTTGCAGATGGGCATTGCCCTGGCGCGGCGGTACCTGACCCGTCACCAGGTATGCCTGAGCTACATTCACCTGAGCGGCGACTACGCAATCGAGCAAGGCCAGCTCTATGGTGTATCCGTGACCGCCGGATTGGCGCGCCTGCAAACAGGCCAGGATAGCAATGGCCGCGTATAACCCGCCGAGCACATCCGTAATGGCTACCCCAACCTTATAAGGCGGGCCCTCAGGCGGACCTGTAATACTCATCAGCCCGCTCATGGCTTGCAGCGCAAAATCGTAACCGGGAGTGTTAGCCAGGGGCCCGGTCTTGCCGTAGCCGGTGATCGAACACCAGATGATGTGGGGGTTAACGCGGAAGATGTCGTCCCGCCGCAAATGCAGGCGTTCCAGACTGCCAGGCAGGAAATTGTCGAGCAGCACATCGGCACGCTGCAGCAGACGGAAGAAGATGTCGCGGCCAGCAGGCACCCCGAGGTTGAGCACCACGGAATATTTGTTGCGGTTGCACGACAAATAGTACGCGCTGAGATGATGCCAGAAAGGTGGCCCCCACTGGCGCGTCTCATCGCCGATCCCAGGCCGCTCGATCTTGACCACCTCTGCTCCCAAATCGCCCAGTATCATCGAACAGAACGGCCCGGCAAGCACCCGCGAGAGATCGAGAACGCGGATGCCTGCCAGTGGTGCCGGCTTGGCGGAATCAGCTGACTGTTCGGACATGTGCCGCGCTGTGCTCATGCTGCTATTGTAAAATCAGCGGTACTGGGTGGCGTATTTCCTCAAAGCAAGGAGATTACCATGAGCGGTCAGCAGGAGTCGGTGGCATCGGCGGCGTGCTGCCCAGAATTGGCCAGGTGGTCGGAGCGCATCGCCTTTTTGGTGGCCTGTGTGGCGGTAGGCGGCAGCCTGTACCTAACACTGGGGCTCGGCCTGACCGCCTGTCCGCTCTGCCTGTACCAGCGTCTGTTGGCTATGAGCGTAGTGGCGGTCTTGTTGAGCGGTTGGCTCTTTGTGCAATCCCCAGGTCGCGGCTTATCGGTGCTGGCGTTTCCGCTGAGTGTTGGCGGGCTGACCGTAGCCCTCTTCCATGCCTGGAAAGATTGGCAGCAGGCCATGGTCTGTCCGCTGGGCGTTTTCGGTTTGGGTACGGCCCCGCAGCAAAGTGCGGTTGTCTTCGCCGTCCAGACGCTGCTATTGCTCGTCAGCATTCTGAGCGGTGCTGGCCGGCAGGTGTGGCTGACGCGTGGGGTGCCCGCCGTCCTTATGCTCGCCATTATCGGCGGGGTAATGGCTTATGGGATGATTCGCACTGGCCCACCGCCTCAAGGCGGCGCTACTGCGAAGGAATTGCTGGAAAAACGCGATAGCTATCAACTGCAGGTTTGCACGCCCGTCAAACCCGGCGTCCAAACTCCGCCCAGGCCGAAAACCTTGTCCCCAGGGACTTCGCAGGAGTGAGCCAGAATCCATCGCCGTGATGCCACCCGGTGTCTCCATGGCGCAGCCAACGGCTTTTTCCCATGTCCGCATTGGCCGAATGCAAGTAAACCGGCTACAATGTGAACTGATGGGCAAAGGGACACTCACTGCTATGGGCGCGGTCCCTGTAATAACCCGCAACGATAAGCGGGCTTCGCCGGGGTTAGTCAGTACGGCGATGCTGACATTCTTCGTCGGGTTTACCTGAGTGCGCTGACGTTGGCGACGGCGTGACCGCTCGGCGCTTGCGGTTCTCAACCTGGTTGTCCTAAGCATCCCTTGATTGCGCCAACTGCCGCACTCTGCTCACTGCGCTTCTTCCCCACCATCATCTCCATCACCACCAAAAAAACCTTTTCCAAGGAGAAAATAACCATGCGAAAGGGCGCCATTCTCAGTTGGCTCACGATAGCCATCATCTTCTCTGTCGGCGTAGTGCTAGCCGACTCCCAGAAGGTGACTCGCCTTATCGTGCACTTACCCGCAGACGCACAGCTGTTTATCAACGGCCATAGGACGCAACAAACCGGGAGCATCCGCGAATTCGTTACTCCGCCATTAGCTGAAGGAAAAACTTACAGCTACGTGCTGCGAGCCATTTGGACAGGGAACGGCAAGCTAGTCAGCGTCGAGCGGGAGGTGGGTTTTCGGGCTGGCGAAGTAGTGCAAGTCCATTTCGGCCAGGAACAGTTAGTTGCTGGAGACCTAGCAGTGCGTCAGCGGCAATTCCTGTTCACCTACGCGGCCCGGGTAACGGGACTCAAGCCAGGCCAGCTGGCGCGCATCTGGCTGCCGGTAGCAGTCTCGAACGCGGATCAGGAAGTGGAGATTGCGAAGCGCGACTTGCCGCCCAATGCAAGAGTGGAAACTCACACAGAGCCCAAGTTCGGCAATCGCATTTTGTACGTGGAAGCGCGGGCCAATGACCAGGGCGAAATACCCCTCAGCATCACCTATCGCGTCAAGCGTTGGGAGGTGCGGGGTGATGCGCGGAGCCGCGAAGATAGCGAAGCCTTAACGCGCTTGTTCCTCGGTCCAGACAGTCGGGTTCCCGTCGGAGGCAAGGCGTTACGGCTCATCGAAGGCAAGCCATTGCCGAGCGATCAGCTTGCCCTGGCTAAGCTCCTTTACGATACCGTCAACCAACACATGGTTTATAGCAAGAAAGGAGTTGGCTGGGGCCAGGGTGATGCCGAGTGGGCCTGCGACAACGGTTACGGCAATTGCACCGATTTCCACAGCTTATTTATGGCCCTAGCTCGCGCTCAGGGAATTCCTGTACGTTTTGAAATCGGCTTTCCCTTGCCCGAACAACGGGGCCAAGGCGAGGTGCCTGGGTATCATTGCTGGGCCTGGTTTAAGCCGCACGGTCGGGGCTGGATCCCAGTTGACATCTCCGAAGCCAACAAAGTCAAGAACACCCGCCCCGAAATGGTCGAATACTACTTCGGCAACCTCACCGAAGACCGCGTTACCTTCAGCGTGGGCCGGGACATTGACTTGGTCCCGAAACAAGCAGGCCCACCGCTCAATTTCTTTATCTATCCTTACGTCGAAGTGGCTGGCCGAGCCCTCGACCCCTCTCAAATCCACCGCCAATTCACTTACCACGACCTGCCGTAAGCCGTACCATTCCTTGAACGCCACCACCGCGCAGCACCGTCGCACTGGCGCACTTTTTGAGCGAATGTGGCGCTGGGGCGTGAATGGCGAGAACGATGAACCGTTTCCAGGGCGTAAACCGTCCCATTTGCCGGCCTAAAAAGCTCCGAACGTGCTCTCACCCCGTGTGCCAGCCAGCCAACTACTGAAGAGTGAAATGCAGGTTCCTGGTCGGGTGAGGCTAAACCGTGCGGCTCCTTTGCGGCGTTCCCGGCTCATGCAATTTGCCAACACGGGTACGCCAGATTCTGTTAGAATCGCAGCATTACGCAGACTCAACGTTATTGACCAGCGCACATCTACCAAGGCGGGTGTCCTTGCATAGGGTGAGCCGGCATTGCGTTGTGCCGCTGTAGCGAGCGCCTTGAACGGGCCTGGGCACTGAAGCTGGCCCGGCCAGCGTCATTCATCACGCTCCGTGGTCCGCGGCGCAACCCAGAC
>BEIM01000297.1 GCA_002898995.1 bacterium HR36 | reverse complement strand
CGTAGCGCAAGGCTTCGATAGGGTCGAGGCGTGAGGCTTTGGCCGCAGGATAGTAGCCGAAGAAAACGCCAACGGCAGCCGAGACGCCAAAAGCCAGAGCGACCGCGAAAGGAGAAATGTAAACTGGCCAATTGAGCAGCCATCCGAGCAATAAGGCCAAGCCAATCCCCACGAGTACGCCGACCAAGCCGCCCATCAAAGCCAGCACCACGGCCTCGATCAGAAACTGATTGCGAATATCCGCGGGGCGAGCACCAACGGCCATGCGAATGCCGATTTCCCGGGTACGCTCGGTAACCGAGACCAGCATGATGTTCATAATGCCGATCCCACCTACCACCAGCGAAATGGAAGCAATTATGACAATCAGTACATTGAGCGTCGCCGTCAGGAATACCGCCAGCTGCGCCATCTCCTGGACGCTGGTCACCTCGAAATCTTCTTCCATACCAGGACGGATATGTCGGGTTTGACGAAGGATTTCGCGGATGCGCTGTTCGGCAGCAGCCAAATATGCGGGATCGCGGGCGGCAGTGACAATGACGCTGATATTGCGCCGGTGGGCGATTTTCTCCTGCAGGGTAGTAATCGGAATGAAAATCTGGTCGTCCTGGTCGGCACCGGTAGGAGCCCGACCCTTGGGAGCCATGACGCCAATGACCTGCAAGCTAGTACCCTGAACGCGAACGGTCTGGCCAACCGGGTTAGAGGTGGGAAAAAGTTTCTTGCGGACGGTGTCGCCGAGGATGCAGACGGTAGCAGCTTTCTTGACGTCGGCATCGGTATAAAACCGGCCGGTGGCGAGACGCCAGCCGCGAATATCTTTGATTTCTGGAGTGCCGCCGGTCGCGGTGGTGTGGCAGGAAGCGGTCGGTGTGGATACGGTTACGAGTTCAAACTGCGACTCGGAGATACCGACAAGCATGGCCCGCAACCGCGAGTCGTCGCGCAGGGCTTGAACGTCCTGCGGTGAAAAAGGCTGGGCCATGGTCATCAAGCCCACTGAACTGCGGGTAGTGGCACGCACCAGAATCAACGTTTTGCCGACGCTGCTGAGGCGTTCATCGAGCTTTTCGCGGGCGCCGGTACCGGCGGCGACCATCGCGATAACAGCGGCAATGCCAATGACGATGCCCAGGCTGGTCAGCAGAGATCGCCCCTTGTTGACCAGCAGAGCGTCAATGGCAATGCGAATTGCACTGGCGAGACTCATAGTCAGCCGTGTTGTCGTTGATGCGATAAAGGGTCGGCCGAACCTCGCAAGCCGAATAAGAAGACCGAATTATATGCTGTGGGCGTCAGTCCCCCGGGCTTCTTTCGGCGTCATCCGCTCCTGAGGCGACCGCGATAGATAATCCCGAATCCTCGATACTGGGCTCGTTGCGAGCCAGGATACTGCGGGCAATGCGCGGACGCGGATTGGGCTTATCGTTAGCAATACGGCCATCGCGCATCAGGATAATGCGGCTGGCGTGAGCGGCAATGTCGGGCTCGTGCGTCACCAGGACGATGGTCTGATGGAATTCCTGGTTCAAGCGCTGAAACTCCGCCAGGATTTCCTCACTGGTGCGGCTGTCGAGGTTACCCGTGGGTTCGTCGGCGAGAAGGACCTGGGGCTGATTGATCAAGGCGCGGGCGATGGCCACACGTTGTTGCTGACCGCCCGAGAGCTGATTGGGCAGGTGGTGGGCCCGATCCTCCAGGCCGACCAGACGCAACATCTCCCAGGCGCGCTGGCGGCGTTGCCGTGCAGGCACCCCCGCATAAATCAGCGGTAACTCGACATTTTCCAGCGCTGTCTGGCGTTTCAACAGGTTGAAACCCTGGAAAACGAACCCGATCTTGCGATTCCGGATATGTGCCAGCTGATTCCGGTCGAGCCGACTCACGTCCTGGCCATCGAAGCGGTACACGCCACCGCTAGGGCGATCAAGACATCCCATGATGTTCATGAGCGTGGACTTACCCGAACCGCTGGCACCCATGATGGCCACGAACTCGCCAGGCAATATTTCCAGATTGATTCCCCGCAACGCCTGCACCGGTACCGCCCCGGTAGCGTACACCTTATGCACATCTTCGAGGACAATCAGGGGTTGGCGGTCACGCTCATCGCTCATGCCATTCGGCTCCCGATGGGGAGGAGCTGTGCATCCAGCGCTGCTGTTAGCAGCATTGCGGTGTGCCCATTATGGGTACAGGACTACGGCGAGTTGGTGGCCACCGCTGCTACTGCTTGCCGGAGCGGTGCCGTGTAAGTCGCAGTGCTCAGTTCGGGCCTATGCGTACGGGCGTTTCAAAGATGCCGCGTTTTTGTGGCGGCGGGGGAATTTCCACCACCACCTGCATGCCTTCTTGTAACTCGCTGGGTTCGACCACCTGCGTATATCGCCCGTCCGTGGCTTCGGGGCGGATCGTGACCCATTTCATTTCCATGTGTCCCCTGTGTCCGTTGCCTACCCAGACCCAGACGGGTTTGCGACTGGTGGTCTCCTGAACGCGGATTTGCTCGGCAACATCATGTTTGAGCGAAGGCGGCCGAAACAGCAGGGCGTCGTTGGGAATGCGCAGCACAGGCTCGGCGACTATTCGGCGGATGAAATCCACGTTGGCCGTCATACCGGGTTTGAACGCACGCGACCGGCCGGCTCTGGGCGGCGGCGCTTGGAAATCGCCCACTGTAACCGCGTAGTTCACCGGACCACTCGACGACCCACTCAGCAAACTCCAAATGTTTCCCATTTCCGCCAAACCTACGGGCATTCGCAATCCTGAAAAAGCTGGCTGGGCGGGCGTCAGACTGATGTGCTCGACACGACCACGAAAGAACAGATTCTCCCCTGCAAAAGCATCCACGCTAAACTCCACCTCCATGCCTTCGCTCACCTTCAAAATGTCCGTTTCATTGACAAGCACGCTGAGCTCCAGGTCTTCCAGTTTGGGAGTGAGCAGGAATAACACTGGAACGGCCTGAGGGGTGATCAACTGACCGGGCACGATGCGCTTTTCCAGAACGTAGCCAGCTTCGGGAGCTTTGATGGTGCACAGGTCGAGTTGTTTCCGGGCTGCTTCGAGACCCACGCGGTAAGCCTCGACTTTCTTTTCGGCAGCGTTCACCGCCGCCTCCGCCGCTTTTAAACCAACTTCGGCGGCTTTCTGAGCCTGGCGGGCTAACTCCAATTGCGCTTGCGCTTTTTTCTCCAGGTCGGTGTTGCCATTGCTACGAACGGCCTCGAGATACTTTTCGGCATAGCGAACCGCGGCATCAGCTTCGTTCTTTTTGGCTTCGACCTCGGTAAGACGAAGCCGCGCCTGCTCCAAATCCCACATAGCCGAGGCCAATTCGGCTTCGGTACGTTTGACGGTTAGCTCTGCCTGGGTGCTGTCGAGGCGCGCCAACCATTGCCCGGCCTCGACGAATCGTCCTGGTTCGGCGTGCGGGTGGATGGCCACAATTTTGCCAGCAGGGACATCGGTCACAACAGGAATCACTCGCCGGGGGACAAACTTACCCTGGCCGCTCGCCAGCCGCTGCACAATTGGACCCCGGTCAACCACCTCGCACCGCGGTTGGGGCTGCGAGTTGTTATGAGACTGGCTCCACCAGAAGGCAGCGCCAGTAAGCACTGCCGCCAGCACCAGCAATAATGCCAGGAGTTTTTTCACGCTCGCGCTCCCTACTCGGCTCTGCGGAGTAGCATCGTCCAGCTGCCGCCCTCGCTACCTACAAAAGATTCCAGGACCGGTAGGCCTAGGCGCTGCGGTAGTTCGTATTTTCGGGGTTTCATCACTACGCAAGCGCCGGCTAGGTTGGGCTGGCTGTGCCACAGTGCCAGAATCATTATCTGGCATTATATAAAACGGTACGCATTTCAAGCGTGTTCGGCCCTAACCGGAAGCGTCTGAAGCCGGCACCGTTGCGCTGGAGACGTGAGAGCAGTCAGCCTGGAGACTGGTTATAATTGGCAAGGAGGGCAACTACCTTATCGTTTTGCGCAAGTGCCGCAATTTTACCGAACCATGGTAACCGAATTTACGGATAGAAGTTTCCCATTTTGTTGGCCATTTGCTCTGCGGGGTGCAGTCAGGGCTGCTGGCGTTGCCAGGAGAGATGTTGCCAGTGTTCGACGTTTATGGGCCTGACCGTATCGCCAATCAGTTGCAACCCTGAAATTTGTTGCCATTGAGCCATAAGCGTGTTCGCGTCTCCATCTGGGAGTTCGGGCAAGCGCCAGACGCACAGCTCGCCATTTTGGCACAGCACAGCACATTCCTCTCGGCTAAGCCATTGGATGGCTCGAGGCGGAGCAGGCAGAGGCAAAGGTGGGGTCAGGCGGTATCCGCTGGGGGCGTGCCAGATCTCCAAATTGGCCGGGATGGTGACAGTAGCCAGGAGCATACCGCACGGCGAGAATCTGGCCATAAGCCATTCCTGGCGCGTTGGTTGCGTCAAGAACCGACACCGACCCGATGCCCAATCGCACACCGCCCCGCTGTAGTCCTTACTTCCCGTGAACGCCAGCGAACTGTCGGGTAAAGCTACTAGCAAGGAAACGGCAGCGGCGTGGGCGACGGGGCGACTCAGGACACGGAACTTACTGGTATCCCAAGCGAGCAATCGGCCGTCAACGCCCGCGCTCAGGAGCACGCGTCCCTGGTCGGCGAATTGCAAAGCGGTTACTGGACCACGATGCCCGGGCCAGCACGTCGGAGATTGGTCGGCTCGGGTCATATCGCCCAGACACAACATGCCATTTTCCAAACCGGCCGCCCATTTGCTTCCATCTTGGCTGACGGCAAGGCTAACCGGCACGCCACCCAGGGCCCAACGCCAACCAGTTGGCTGTCGCGCTTCTACATGCCACAAACCGATTTGCCGATCACTGCCAGCAATAGCCAGATAGTGACCCAGCGCGTCCTGCGCCAGCAGGCTCATTCGCTCGCCGTACTCGCAGGTGAGCCGATGCTTCGGGGACTCCGCCAGGTCGTAAACGTAAAGCACCCCGTTCTTTCCCGCCCGCAGCAACCGATCGCCAGTGCTTTTGAACTCTAG
>BEIM01000296.1 GCA_002898995.1 bacterium HR36 | reverse complement strand
ACAAAAGTGCGCTGCGGCGGAAGATTTTGAGCATCCAGAGTGAAGGCGGGGGCATTTTCGTTTACACAGGTCTGTTGGAAGCGGCGCGCGTCATTCAGGAAGCGAAGGCTGCCACCCGGCACATCATCCTCTTTGCCGATGCTGCGGACGCGGAGGAGCCTGGCGAGTACGTGAAATTGCTGGCCGCTTTGCGGAATGCTGGCGTAACCGTCAGCGTCATCGGACTGGGGACACCGCACGATAAGGATGCTCCGTTCTTGCAGGATGTGGCACAGCGGGGTGGAGGTAACCTTTATTTCACAGATCGCCCTGAGCAGCTGCCGTTGTTGTTCGCCCAGGATACCTTCAAAGTTGCCCGCAGCACCTTTATCGAGGAGATAACGCCCGTTCGTACCGAAGCTGGCCTGCTGAGTCTCACGCCGCGACCCTTTACGATCCCGGAACCCGTGGGCGGTTACAACCTCTGCTATCTGAAGCCCGAGGCCATCCGCGCTGTGGTGACCCAGGACGAATTCCGCGCGCCGTTGGTGGCCGGCTGGCATCGCGGGTTGGGGCGCGTGGTGTGTTACACGGCGGAAGTGGACGGCAAATACACCGGGCCGATTGCACGCTGGACAGAATATGGCGACTTCTTGGTGAGCCTGGCACGTTGGGCAGCGGGCCAGGATAGGAGTCTGCCCGACAACCTGGCTGTGACGCAGGACACCGTACGCGGCGGAGCGCGCATTCGCCTCCACCTGGATCCCGAGTTAGAGCGACCGCCGTTCACTCAACCACCCAGCGTAATTGTGCTGCGGCAGCGGCGTGACGGGCGCGTCGAACGCGAACAACACAGGCTCGTTTGGACGCAAGCCGATTTGCTCGAACTCCAACTTCCTTTTTCGGGCAGCGAGACTGTGCTGGCAACACTCGACCTACCCGGCCAGGCCCCAGTAAACCTTCCGCCTACCTGTTTGCCTTACTCGCCCGAACACGAACCCACCAATCAAGAACTTGGAGCCCATGTTTTGGCGCAACTGGCCCTGGCCACAGGTGGGGTCGAACGAGCCGACGTAACCACTATCTGGGATGACATTCCAGCTACGCGGGTTTATTCCCCCTTGCGGCCCTGGTTGCTGATGCTGGCTCTGGTTGCACTGTTGCTCGAAATCCTGGAACGCCGCACCGGTTGGCTCACCACGCTAGCAACCTGGGCCCAACTAGTCGGTTTTGCAGCTGCGCTGCGGCGTACAACAATGGCAACGTTCGCGGCCGTGCGCTGGATAGCTCGGCTGACGCGTCGCCGCAAACAAGTAATTGTCTCCGAAACACAGGTTCCCACTGGTAAGATTCCCGTGGCGTCGGAGGATGCTCGTCCCTCGGTCACCACCATGCCGACAGAAACTGCGCCTGCCCCTACGCCCGACGTCAGCCGCTCTGCTGCTGCTGCTGCGTCTCCGTTGTTGTCGGCATTGGAGCAAGCGCGCCGCCGTTCGCAGCGCCAGCTGCCACCCGGGCACAACTAACTTCGGCCTTGCATGGCTTGCAAGCGTACGCCTGCCGCGATAATGCGCAATTGATCTCGCTGCCCCGCATGGACATTCCCTGAACGAGCCGTAATCTTCGGCCCGACGTGGCAGTAAGTGCAAATACGGCTCCAAGCAAGCGCGAATATGGAAAAAGAGTTGGCCGTGGAGTCAAGAAATTGCCCGGCCGATGGGTGGCAGCTGCTTTTAGTACGCAGAACAGCTGAGGTGTCTGCCAGCGCAGTCCAATCGCGGCGCCAATAAATCTCGCTACGTGTAAGCGGAAAGCCATTTCGCGTGAGAGACAAAAAATTTTGCTTGCCTTTGCGGAAACACTTACCAAAATAAGCACGAGTTCAGCCCAAAACGAGGTGCCGAATGTACAAGGACTCGCACGGCGCCTTCCCTAATATTAACCATCCCGAACAACCCGCCTCGGGAGCCTGCGGCCACCAGGCGTGTGGGTGGCCAGGCTCAGTGCGCTTGGTTGCGTGTAAAAGGAGGATACCCATGCTGAGAATTCGAACTGCTGTGGGCCTGGGGCTAGTGCTGATGGCGCTGGTCGGCTTGCATGCCCAGGAAGGAATCAAACAGCCTCCGCCCGGGTTTACTGCCCTATTCAATGGCAAGGACCTCAGCGGCTGGCAGAATGCCGGCAAGCAGGCACAATTCTGGAAGGTGGAAAACGGTGTGCTGCACTATGTCGGCAAAGGTGGCAGCAACCTGGTTACCGAAAAAAAGTTCCGCGACTTTGAGCTTTACGTGGACTGGAAGATCGAAAAAGGCGGTGATTCCGGGATTTACCTGCGCGGGCAACCTCAGGTGCAAATTTGGGACAATAAAGAAGGCTCGGGCGGATTGTGGAACAATCCGCCGGGGTCGCCAGGGAAAGTACCCCTGGTTGTGGCCGATAATCCGCCCGGTCAGTGGAACACGTTCCACATCATCATGAAAGGAGACCGCGTTACCGTGTACCTCAACGGCAAGAAGGTGGTGGACAATGCGGTGTTCCAACCTGGCGGCAAGCCTGCTGCCTCGGAAGGCCCGATTCATTTGCAAATTCACGGCTCACCTTTGTGGTTCCGCAACATCTTTATCAAGGAACTCTAACCCGCCAAGGCCAAAAACGGGGAACCGCAGCCTACCAGGCTAGTACGGAATAAAACTCCCATAAAAGCCTCGGCCGTTAGGCTTGCTTAGGGAGACAGGCGTAGCGAAAACGCGGTGGTCCCTGCCTCCGCAAGGCCCGTCGGGTGGTAACACTCGGCGGGCTTATTTATTGGGATAGAGCATCCTGTTACCGAAAGGCTGCCGAGGCGTTACTACACAGTTGGAGACTACGGGACGTACGGCTTTAACCGCTCATTTAGCCACTGCACAATGCCGGGGAGCATGCGCAGCGCGGTCTGGCGATTATGCCGGCCGCGCGGATGGTAGTCCACAGTCAGGTCCAGCTCGCGTTGCCGGGCAATGTAAATGAAGCTTTCCGCTTGGGCGTCCAAGTTAAACTCATCTCGACCAGCATAGGCAATGTACATGGCTAAGTCCGTCCCGCGAAGCTGGCTGCGCAGGAGCAATTCGATAGGATTCTCGGCTTTAATGCGGGCGAGCGCTTCCGGTCCGCTTCCGAAGGCTGGGTAAATAACGTCTTGCGCCCGCAGCTTGATAATCCCACACGGCCCAAACCGGGCCACAGGCTCGTGAGGGGCGGCCATCACTTCCCGCCAGCCCCAATGAGCCGGGTCAAAGTTCTCGAAATAGTTGCCGCAGGCTCCCAGCCAGCGCAGGTTCAAGGCCGGCATGATCCCGACTACCGTCTTGAATCGGTCGGGATGTTTCAGGGCAATGTTGAAAGCACCGAATCCGCCCATGGAAGCGCCGATGATGATGTGGGCCTGTGGTTCGGGCCGAATTCGAAATCGCTGCACGACATACCCATAGACATCCTCGGCCACCCAGTCGTGAAAGTTGCCCGCCGGACCGTTGATGAAAAAACTCCCAAACTGTCCAGGGCACAGACTACCATCCGGAGCAGCCACGATCGTGGGCGGCAACTGGCCACAGGCCACCAGGTGATCCAGAATCACCACGATTGGCAGGAAACTCTCCACATCCTGCATACCGGCGTGCAGATAAATCGCTAGCGGGTAGGCTTTTTCTGGCTCGTAAGTTGGCGGCAGATAAACATACAGGGATTGGGGGCGCTGGAGCGCTGCTGAGTAAATTCGCCGATCCAGCCCATGGCGGTTAGTGTAGTCGAGCAAGGTTCCGTGCAGTGCAGGAAGGGGATTCCACCTTCCACGGGCATAACTTGGAGTTTGCCACGTGTCTTGCAGGCCTGCCAATAGCAGGAAAAACACCGCTAATGCCCAATACGCCTCAGTTCGGATCCTGGCCGGAAGCGCCGGCTTACTCCGCTGCCGCCACTGGCCTGGCGCCTGAAGCTCCTGAGATGTGCCACGTGATGGCTTTCGCTCCTGAGATGTCGGGCCTTTAGCGTGCGAAGCCCTACCGCTGCCGAGCGCTGGGTGTTGGCAACACGGCGGTGTTACGGATAATGCAGCCTGCCCTTCGTTCATGGTGCCCTCTCCCGCTGCCGTTATCTTTTGGCCGCACAGCTCTCTTTGTAGCCGAGGACGATAGCTACACAGTTCTGGCATGCTCGTCCCTTACAAGAGGGCGGCTTTACGCCCTCTGCTCCTGATTAGCGCCGGGACGCGCTGCCTGAATCGCTGGCTTGGCATTAACCAGTTTGACGAGCAAATTTTCGCGTGTCAAAAAAATTTTCCTGTGCGGTAGTTGGCAAGGGGCGCTTACACAGCACCACTGCCAGCGCCGCTGGAAAAATTGTACCCGTCTTGCGAAAATAAACGATGGTGTCGCTGAGTCCCGGTTACCAAAATGGCGATCCATGGGGTGAAACTATTCGTCTTATAGGTGGAACATGAAGCGGGCGGTCGCGAGAAGGCCAGGCATGGCGGGCCCACTACAACAGCCCTCCGCCGATGAGCTGTTGCTGGCAGCATTCAACCGCATGCGCGATGAATTACTCAGCACCCTGACCCTGTATCTGGGCAACCGGGAAGATGCCCAGGACGTCGCGCAAGAGGCCTTTCTAAAATGCTGGCGGAACCGACAGGATGTCCCTGGGGTGCAGAACCTCCGTGCCTGGATTTATCGCATCGCCTTCAATGCCGCTCGGGACAACCGACGCAGTGGCTGGCACAAACGCCGTCGCCCCCTTGATGAGGTGGGCCTGGAAGGCACCCATTGTCCGCCGGCTCAAGAATTGGAAATCGAACACCGAGACTTTATCGTGGCTCTTCGCCGCGCCATCACCCATTTGCGCCCCGAAGAGCGGGAGGTCTTTCTCCTGCGGGTCAATGCGGAATTGACTTACGACGAAATTGCCGCCATCCGCTGCCTGCCAGTGGGTACCGTGAAAACACACATGCGCAGCGCCCTCAGCAAATTGCGGCAAGTCCTCAGGCAGTATGCTCCTCATCTGCCCGAAGCTGAAGAGTAACCCCGCTGGCTGGCACATTTGGAGGCTCGAAAACTTGGCTCTTTCTTGTAGATCGGAA
>BEIM01000295.1 GCA_002898995.1 bacterium HR36 | reverse complement strand
CTGAATCATCAAAATGGTATTGCTCAGGCCATCTCGCACATCATCCAGACTGGTCGGACCGCGATAAGCCGGATCCCCAAAGATGCCGGCGCGGGGATCGTCTTTGCGATAAAACGGAGCTTCGGGACCCACTCCCGCCATGCCAACGAAGTGCGTTAGGGCAACCCGGACCTCGCGGTTGTGAGTGGGGACGGTACCATAGAAGGGCGGCGAATTCGGGTGCAGGAACTGCGGTACCAATATGCGCGCCGCTTTCAAATTCTGCGTATCGTGCCACGGCTTGTTTACGTCAATCTCGCCATAGACTTGACGGAACCGGTCATCATCGAAGTATGGCAGCAATTCACGGAAAAAGGAGACCCTATCTTCCAGCAGCAAACGCCCGGGTAACGCGAAAGTCTCATCTCGCGCCAGCAGGGCACCTGGTGGAAAAGTTCGGCTGTGATTGGGAGGATAGGCGCTAGCAGCGCGGGCCAGATCGTGAATACGGAATGGCCGATTCCTCAGCTGCATCTCTCCCCGAACGTAGATCAGTTGCTCTTCGAGGGTCTGTATCAGAGGCAGGGTGGGCTGGGATAAGCCGAAAGTGACTTGCACGTATCTATCTTCTTGCTGGACCAAGATCTGGAAGTCGGGCTTAGTAGGGTCGCGTAGCTCTTCGTTTGGTGGTCGCGGCTGGCCGGGTTGGGGCTGGACGACATTCCCACTGTCTGGCCCTTCATAAACGCCGCCGGCGCCGGGAGCTGAGCCGCCACCTGGTGCTGAAGCACCTACACCTCCGCCGAAATTGGGAGGAATAGGCTTCACGCCGCCTGGTGGGGGTCCGCCCGCGCCAGGCCCGCTGGCCCCACCACCCACATTTGGCGGAAGGGGCTTAATGGCGGGACCGCCACCGGCGCCCGGCCCAGGCCCCTCAGGCGCGCTGCTGCCACCTGGAGGCCCTGGAGGCATAGGTTGGCCCATAGGCCCAGAACCCACGTCCGAGGGAGGCTCGCCGCTGCCAACGCCCCCTGGCCCTACTACGCCGCCAACGTTGCCTCCTGTCCCCGTATCTCCAAACTGCAAGTCGCGGTCGAGATCGCGCACCAGCACATTCACGTCGAGCCCCTTGGCAAGCGCTTGGCGGATCGCCGGCACATTCAAACGCATGACCGCGGCTTTGATGCGTTCTGCGGCGTTCAGATCGCTGGCATGCAATGCGAGATTGACCGCGACTGGCGTCTCGGGCAATTGCACCAACGCCATGGCCAAACCATCCGCTTGCTGCCATTCTCTGACTCCTAGCCCAAATTGAGCCGGCAACCATTGCAGCCAGGCCTCCAGAACCGCCAACAAGTCTTGCGATTGCTTTTGCGTGCGCCATTCCCCGTAAAGCAGAGCGTACGGCCCTTCGCGGTCAATACGGTCTACCAATAAACGAAAGTCCCGCGGTAAAGTGAGAAACGTAGCGAAATCGGCAGGAGGAAGACTGCCGGCGGTAGGATCCTTTTCTGCCAAACGCCATTGCGGCTGCGGCGGGTTTTCCAGCCAGTTTTCTAAGAGCTCCTTATGGCCAATCACTAAAATCTTGCGGCTGGGGTCCAGATATACGGCCGCCTGCTCGCTCAGGGAAGCAAGAGGAAAACGGCGGCCTAACAGCTCGACTAAGAACCCTGTTCGCCCCAGATAATATTCCTTGCCGGCGCGGGTTTGCCGGCTCTCTCGCTGAACGTGCAACGCCGATTCGACCCGCTCCCGACTCATAGGCACTTTGGTGGTGACCACGATCATGCACTGCTGGCGTGTGGGCAAAGCGGCGACCGCAATGTCCTCCAATTGCCCCAGTTCCACGCCAAGTTGTTGCTCAAAATCCCGCGATTGAAACCCAGCTTGGTCGAAGAGTATTTGCTGGGGAAAACCGCGCAGCATTCTGGCCACGGGAATGTGCACGAACATCTGGGTATCGTTGGGGAGCAGATTGGTCGCGTGCGTTTGCCAATTGCCCAGCCGGGAGTTGAGCTTACGGCGTACTGCGGACACTGCTTCACCCAATTCGCGCCGCAGCTCGGCATTGGTGGAGCGCAGGCTCCGACTGGCTAACTCCAAGACATGCAAGGCAGGATTATAATCGCGTTGCGCCAACTGCAGCGCCAATTCTTCCAGCTTTTTGATCAACTCCTGCCGTAACTGCGGATTGGGTTGCTGAAGCAGACGCACCAATTGTTGCCGCGCTGCTGGAACTTTCCGCGGATCCCCACTGGCCAGGTCTTTCAACAGCGCTTCGACGTTGCCGCCTACACCACCGACTTGCCCGAGACCAGGTTTTTCCCCGGGCGCTCTTACATCCCCGCCAGGCTGGCCGATAGGATTAGCTGGCTGGGGGTTAGCCAGCTGGTTATTGTTGGCTTGCTGTTCTTGACCACCACCTCCCGACGACATCACCAGGAAAACAACAACGACAATGGCCGCAACCACGAGCAAGCCACCGCCGATGAAAAGCAATATCTTCACCTGATTCTGCTGGGAGGCTTTCTTCGCTTTTTTCGGCTTCTTCTCGTGGGACTCTTCGGTGTCAGGGGTGGGCTTTTCTTTTTTCTGTGAGGCCTTTTTCTTGCTGGGCGAGGTGTCCTGAATTAGCACGCCTTTCCTGCATTTGGGGCAAGTGATCTTCTTCCCAACGAGGTCGCGGTTCTTGACGACAATAGTGCCTCCGCAATGGGGGCATTCCTGGCGGATTTCCGATGTTGCCGACATGCGTGTTCTCCCCTAACCAGGTCTGGGAATTCGGGCGCCTCATACTATCATAAAGACATCCTATTGCAAACGCAAGGAGCATGACCGGGGAATAGCTGGTCGTGGCAGTTTGGCCTTATCGGTTGGCTATCCCGCTACCGTTTGCGTCTGGCCGGTTGCTGCGGCGCGATAAAAGGCAAAGATGGTCTGGAGCACATGGAGCGCTTCGCGCGGTGTAATCGGAACGGGGCCGCGTCCCAGGCAGGCGTGAACGGCAGCACGTACAAACGGCAAGTATCCGCGCTGCCCCCTGGCATACTCGTAGCGTTGCACCTTGCCTGTACGGGTGTTGTACCACTCGAGGGGCGCTTCCTCTATGGCGGCCAGACGTAACCAGCCGTGCTCGCCCCAAATTTGCAAATGTGATTGATAACCGCGGTCGAGGTAATATCCCGAAAGCATCGTCCCGCACACGTTGCCGCTGAGTTGGAAGGCCAAGGCTGCCGAATCCTCTATGTCCACGGGTTGCCCGCCCACGTTGGCTGCGAATCCTGTTACCCGTTCCAGCTGCAAACCACTCACATATAACGCCAGGTCCAACCAATGAATGCCTAACCAAATCAGATGTCCACCGCCGGCGCGCTGCCGCGAGGCAAACCAAGATTTTTGGTAAGCTGGACTCTTGAGGCGACTCTGGTCCGCCACTAGGAAAATGTTGAGGGCGTAGAGTCGGCCCAGTTCGCCCGCACGGATCAACCGACGCGCTTCCTGCACTGGTGGGAAAACGCGGTTCGCCAGCGCCAGCATCAGGTGCCGATGTTTGGTTTCCGCTTTTTTGACCAACGGCTGAAACTGCTCCACGCATACACAAGCGGGTTTCTCGGCCAGTACATGGCAGCCCGCTTCCAGCGCTGCGTCAATTACGGGTGGACTTACGGCCGCCTCCATACTGACCAGCGCTAGTTGTGGTGTGGCTCGTTGTAACAGGTCTTCAGCGCGACGGAAGTGCCCCGCCCATTTTTTTCCCAGGCGCTTCTCGGCGGCGGCTACCCACCGCGCATCGGGATCGGCCAGCCAAACCGCTTCCACTTCCTCGACGGCGGCCAGTGCAGCCAGATATGTTTCCACATGCGCTCCCGCGGCGTGCGTCAACACTCCGACGGTCAATCGCTCTGCCATGTTCGCTCCCGAGCCCTTCGCTGGGCCAAGTCGGCCCACTTCTTCTTTACTAATTCCCCAGCGATGGGCCACACTCTTATCGCAAAAACAGATGAATGGCGCTGGCCTTGATTACGGCAGTCACGGTCTGACCGGGTGTCAGCCCCAGGTTTTCCACGGCAGCGCGAGTGACCGTGGCAGTCAACGGGAAACCAGCGTCCAGGTGCACGGAATAGCCTCGCCCAGACCATTGCAATTGCACCACCCGCGCCGCCAACCGATTCCGCGCGCTGACGTCGCCCGTGCAAAGATGGTCGCGTATCACCAGGACATCTTCGCCACGAATGCCCAGCACCACCTCCGCCCCAGGCCGGGGTACGCCGTCCGCAGGCACCAACACGACTAAGCGATGCGGCCCGACTTCTACTTCCACGGTTTCCTCGACGATGGCAACAACCCGGCCGCTCACCAACGTTTCCAATCCAATCAGCCTGGCCACCGTTTCGTCTTTCGGATGATTGAAAACCTCGGTAACCGAACCAGTTTGGCAAATCCGCCCCTGGAGCATGACCGCCACCTGATCAGCTAATGTGAGTACCTCCTCCCGATCGTGGCTTACCAGCACCACAGGAATTTGAAACGGTGCCAGCCATTCCCGCCACTGTTGTCCGAGCTGGCGCCGCAGGTGCACGTCGAGCGCGGAAAAAGGCTCATCTAGCAGGAGCAAACACGGTCGCCGCGCCAACACTTGCGCCAACGCCAGGCGTTGTTTTTCACCACCCGACAGCCGATGCGGATATTCCTTTCGCTTACTCTGCAATTGCACTAAGGCCAGCATCTCTGCCACACGCTGATGTCTTTCCTTACGCGACAGATGCTGCAAACCGAAGGCGATGTTCTGTTCCGCAGTTAGGTGGGGAAACAAAGCATATTCCTGAAACAGAAACCCGATCCGGCGTTGCTGCGGCGACAAACAAATGGCCTGCTGGCTGGCATACCAGATTGCATCACCAAAGCGAATGATGCCCGCGTCCGGGCGCTCCAGGCCCGCAAGCAATCGCAGCCAGGTCGTCTTGCCACTGCCCGAGGGCCCCAGGATGGCAGTGACGTGGAAACGGCCCAGAGGCAAAGTAAGTTCGCCTGCCACTTCGAACATTTGGCTCACTCGTTTCCGCAGCGCTGCGTAGAAGTCGTTCATTGTTTGCTCGGTCGATCTTCCG
>BEIM01000294.1 GCA_002898995.1 bacterium HR36 | reverse complement strand
CAAGGATACCAGGCCGCCCGGCAAGTGGGCCTGGCAATTTTGGCCACCGTCCGCCAAACCCTCGGCTCGCTGGACAAAGTGAAGCGGTTAGTGAAAACCCTGGGCATGGTCAACGCCGCCCCAGATTTCCGCGATCATCCCAAAGTGATCAACGGTTTTTCCGAGTTAATGGCCGAGGTGTTCGGTCCGGAAGCAGGAATTGGCGCCCGCAGTGCCGTGGGTATGGGCTCTTTGCCGAACAATATTGCCGTGGAGATTGAGTGCATCTTCGAGGTCCAGCCGTAGTGCTCGATTAGCGTAGTACCCTCTGCATCCAGCCGCCTGGAAATGCGAAAAGGCTCACGCGGGGCACGTGAGCCTTTTCTAGGGGGCAGGAAAAGGTGGGCTAAGGTTTGTTGCTCGATGATGATGCGCGGAAGTGCGATGGTTGCAAGTAGCCCTAGGACCAGGCCTGCTGGATTTGATCGGGACAAGGTTAGCGGCGAGGACCACCGCCAAATCCCGGCCCGCCAAATCCGGGGCCGAAGCCTGGGCCACCGAATCCCCGTCCGCCACTAAAGCTAATACCGCGTTGTTGCATGCGTTCCTGCATCAGCCGCCGGTATTCCGAACGCATCGCCCGCATCTCTGGTGAAGTGTGATCCAGATAAAGCCGGCGGAGCCGATCGCGTTCTTCGCTAGAAAGAGGCCGCCGCTGTTGTCCTGGAAATGCCCCAGGGGGGCCTGCCTGAGGCCCGCCAGGACCACCGCCACCAGGACCACGCCCGAAACCGCCGGGATTGGGTTTCCCTGGCCCAGCTCCCCCGAAATTGGGCTTACCCGGCGCACCTGGACCGCCGGGATTTCCGCCCGGGCCACCTCGTGGGCCTCGGAAACCTTGCTGCCGCATTTCCTCGAACTTCCTGCGCATTTCCAGCATACGGTCAATGTCCTGGTCAATCTGCTTGATACGCTCTTCGTAGGGCAAGCTAAATAGCTGTCGCAGGCGGTCGTTGAAGCGGTTGTTTTCTTCCATTTCCGCCCACAAGATCGTGCGTTGTTCCTCGTTGAGATTGCGCATGCCCTGGAAGTATTCGCGCATGAGTTCGCGCCGTTTTTCAGGATCCGTCTCATTGTCAATCTTCTCCCGCAACTCGCGCATAGCCTCCAGCTGCGGGTCTGGCCGACTTCCGTACCACCAGGCAAAGGCCATTCCGCCCAGGAACAGTAACAGAATAACGACTACCGCAATGATCGCTACTTTCTCGCGTTCCTCCCGAACGAAATCGTAAGCATCAAGGGTGCGGTTTTTGACCCAGTCCCAGGTTCGCTCGAAGTATTCACGCATGGCCCGCTCCTTTGTAATGGGATGGGGAGGCCGGCGGGGTTATTGACAATGGCCATCAGCATAGACGATGACCCGGCTGGTGGGTGTGCCTTCCGGGGCGTGGAAATTATCGAAATCGTAGGCGAGCATGATCTGATGGCTGCCGCGCTGCCGTTGTGCCTCGATTTCTTCTAAGGTGCGACCTGCAACGTTGGCGGGATACTCATAGCTCAGTCCGATGTCGGGGTAGTTCTTAGCCCGCTCGCGTTCCCAGTAATGGTAATACTGGGGCGTGTTGGGATCCGTCATGCGGTCCACGGGACAGCGGAAAATCAGACCGTTCCCTTCGACATACGGATAAAGCTCATCGGCTAAAGTGGGGCGCTGCGGGGCGATGCTCGGCATCTGGGCGGCGTCAGGGTAACGCATTCCGTTATTCTGGCGGTACATCTCCAGGGCCAGCCCGATTTGCCGCAGGTTGTTCATGCACTTGACCCGATTGAAAGCCTGGCGCACACGCTGAACCGCCGGCATCATCATGCCCATCAGCATCATGATGATGGCGAGCACGACCAGCAGTTCCACCAGGGTGAAACCTCGGGGCACGCGCGTTTTCGCTTGCTTCTGGCAACGCATATTCGGCCCTCCCGTAGAATGACTCCTGCTGCCATTCTAACCTGGCGTGATTAATACCTGATGAAACAGTCAAAATTTTTCCGCGGCGACCACACCGCTCTAGGCGAGCGTGCGGATGCTGGGCTTCGCAAAATGCCGCATCGGCCAAATAAGTGCATTTTGCACCTGGCAATCGGCCCAGACGCGAGCCCCGGTAATAAGCGATCGCCGCCTAACCAGCGAGAAGACCCATGGCGCCATCGTCCTCGCCAGCTGCACTATCTCCGGCCTGCGAAACACCCTGGCCGTACCTCGAGGAGGTCGAGTTGGAGGGCCACATCCTGGACTCGCTGTTACTGCCGAAAGTACTGGACGAAATCCTGAAGCGGGGCGGGCAGTACGTGTTGAAGGAAATCCGCGTAGGTCAACGGCAGGAAGACTTCAGTTATGCGCGGTTAGAGGTGCGTGCGCCCGACGCCCAGCTGCTCCGGGAGATTCTCCAGGCGATTCACGAGCACGGGGCCACTCCTGTGGTGCAACGTGACTGCCAGTTTGTTCCTGCTGATCTGGATGGGGCCTTTCCCGAAAACTTTTACAGCACCACCAACTATCGCACCCAGGTGCGCTTGGGGGGCCAGTGGGTGGATGTCGAACGCATGGAGATGGATTGCGGGATCGTGGTCGCCCCCGAACGCCGACGGGCACGCACTATCCCCATGGCCCAGGTCAAGCGGGGAGATTTGATTGTTGTTGGTCACGAAGGTATTCGCGTATTTCCCGTAGGGCAGGAGCGGCGCCAGCACTTGTTCGAGTTCATGTCCAGTGCTGTCAGCAGCGAAAAACCCAAAAACGTAACAGTGCGCGAGGTGGCCGCACAAATGGTGCGGACTCGGGCGGCGGGACAGAAGATCCTCGCGGTGTTGGGTCCGGCGGTCGTGCACACCGGCGGTGTCGAACACGTCTGCGAGCTCATCCGCCTGGGTTTCCTCAACATTTTGTTTGCCGGCAACGCTCTGGCCGCTCACGATATTGAACAAGCGCTGTTCGGCACCAGTTTGGGCGTCTATCTCGAGCGCGGTTTGCCTGCTGAGGAAGGTCACGAACACCATTTGCGGGCGATTAACACCATTCGTCGGCTGGGAGGAATTCGCGCGGCTGTGGAAAAAGGCGTGCTCCAGAGCGGCATCATGTACGAGTGTGTGCGGCACCAGGTGCCATTTGTGCTCGCCGGCAGCATCCGCGATGACGGCCCATTACCCGAAGTGATTACCGATGTCCTGGCCGCGCAGGATGCGATGCGCCATTACATTCACGAAGGCCACGTGGGCATGTGCTTAATGGTCGCCACCTTGTTACATTCCATTGCCGTGGGTAACCTTTTGCCCGCTTGGGTGCGGGTTGCCTGCGTGGACATTAATCCGGCAGCCGTCACCAAACTCATGGATCGTGGCACGATTCAGACCGTTGGCATCGTAACCGACGCGGAACCTTTCTTGCGTTTGCTGGTAAACGAGTTGCGGCAGCACGCCAGTGTCCCCATCACCTGAGAGGGCATGGTCTATTGCGGTGCGGGGGTGATGCGCAACAAGGCGGCCGCCGCTGCGCCACGGACCTGGAGATCGGTATCTTGCAGCAGACGCATCAGCGCTGGGCGTGCGGCAAAGGCTTGCGGACCATAAATGGCTAAGATACGGCAAGTCTCGAGCCGCACAGCGGGTTTTTCGGCATCTAGACTAGCAACTAGCCCCGGCAGCCATTCCTCAGGTAGTGGCTCTCGAGAAGCGAGGCGCTGATGTTGCACCGACTCCCGCACCGCTTCCAGTAAAGCCAGCAGCACATCCTGGTCGCGCACTTGCCGCCGAGCCTGGCGATGAGCCGGGGCGAATGGACCTCTTTTTACTCCTGGCCAATCACTAGCGGCATTCGCTAAGGCCGCAGCGATCTCTTGGCGGGCGCTCAGTAAATCGGTGCGCCAGGTCTGCAAAGTGTGCGCCAGCCTTAGCCGCACACCGACTTCGTTTTCCTCCATCAATCGCCTAGCCAAAACACGAACGATCGCCGCACGCTCCGACTCCGACAGTCCCGTTGACCTACCAGTTTCCAGGGAACGGGCTGCAGCCCAGCGTGCTGGAGGATACGGGTCGTGCAATGCTTCTAGTAGTGCCGGCCAGGTACGCGAAGATAACGGCTCAATACTTTCCACGGCCAGCAGAGCTTGTAGTCGCACCTCCCGATTTGGGTCGCTCAGAGCCACCGTCAGCAGGTCGGGGATGTTGAATGCCAATTGAGACTGCAACTGTTCTGCAAATTTCCCACCTTCCGGTTGCAGAGCTTCCTCACGCCAAACCTGCACAAGATTTGCCAGGCTTTCCAGAAGCCGACATGCGGGCTGGCGAACGCTGGAGTGGGGTAGGCCCAGGCAATCACGAAGGCTGCGGCTCAGCTGCTGGGTAACTTTGAGTAAATCTGCGGCCATGGCGACGGCCAGAGGACGATACTCCGGCAGTCCCAGCTGGCTTTGCAAACCGTTCAAGCGCTGCACCAAGACGCTGAGAACTTCATCCAACGTCGCCAGGATTTCCGCGCGCACGGCGACCTCGGGATGGTTGAGGGCTAGAGTAATTATGTGCGACATGACGGCGAGGTCGCTCGCCATCTTTCTGCCCGCTTGCAGCGATTGCACTGTTTCCAGCCGAGGATTGGTCAGGTCGCTGATGCTGGTTTCAAACCAAATGCGGCAGGCCCGCGCCGCCACTAGCGCCGACCGACGATCAGAGTCCTGCAGTAGTGTTTTCCAAGCGGCAAGCACCTTGGTCTTGGTCAAGTCAGGCTGCAGCAACGCCAAGGTTTGCAGCGCCAGCTGTCGTACTTGGGGTTCGGGATCGCCCAGGGCGAGATCGGTAATGCGGTCTGCCAGACGCATTAAACTTTGCTGCCGCTCCATCAGCCGCTCTAACTGCTCCTTCCGAGCCGCTCGTAACTCCCCTTGTATCTCCGCACGCAGACCCCGCCACTGGTGTTGCACCAATTCCAGAGCAGCGATGCGGATCTGTGCTTCAGGATCGCTCAGCCCACTGGTGCGACGACGATTTGCACGACGGACTGCGCCATTGGCGACATAAGCGGCAATTATTGTGCAAAGAACTTCACTTCGATCCGGACCGAATGCTCTT
>BEIM01000293.1 GCA_002898995.1 bacterium HR36 | reverse complement strand
CGCTCAGATTATTCCAAGTATCTCCGCGCGGGCAAAGCGCTGCAAGATTTTCTAGCAGATCGCAAAACACGCCGAGTATCACGATCCTCACAGGGAACCACGGAACCTGTCCAATCAAGGCCAATTCCGGGGGCAAGCCAACAGCTGATGGGCTAGCGAAAGCCCCCACGCCGCTGCTTCCGCTAGTGTGTGCAAATGCGACAGCCTCAAAGCCGCACCTCGTTGCCGAAATCTTCCGTTCCCCAACGGAGTGATGCTCACGCTGCAGCGTCGTGCGCACAACGCCCGCCTGCGCGAGCACTCAACTTCGCACGGTGAACAACTCCCGTCGGGAGCAGCGGGCGTCAGCCCACCGCGGCCCGCGATACGCCGCCGCAACGGCGTTGGACAGAGGCCACTCAATGGGCATCGGCAACGTGCGCCCACCGGGGCCTGCCCTGCGCAGCTGCGGCTACGACAGTTGGTCCGGGGCAAACTGTAGAATAGGCTCCATGCAGCCGCCAGCGATTTACCGACGAATTTGGGGAGAGGGGACCGCCCTGTTGCAACGAGCCCGGCGGCTGACTGTTGTGGACTTACTGATTGTGCTCGGACTGGCCGGTTTACTGTATGGTCTGCTGGATTTGGCCAAAGAATGGGCCGGGCCGCATCGTCCTGTTATCGAAGTGACGCTTTCTCCAGTGGCGTTGCCGAAATACGCGTTTTACTCCCTGATGCGGGGACTTTTCGCCTATGCGCTCTTCCTGGGATTCACGTTGGTGTACGGTTACTGGGCGGCGAAAGACCACGTGGCGGAACGGGTGCTGATCCCGCTGCTCGATATCCTGCAGAGCATACCCGTCCTCGGTTTCTTACCGGGCCTGGTGCTTGGTCTGACGGCTGCATTTCCCAATGGCAATGTCGGCCTGGAGTTGGCAGCCATCGTCATGATTTTCACCGGCCAGGTCTGGAACATGACCTTCAGCTTTTATCAATCGCTGCGGTCGCTGCCTCAGGATATGCAAGAAGCGGCGAGGGCGTTCCGGCTCAACTGGTGGCAGCGTCTGCGTTGGCTGGAGTTGCCCGCGGCTACCGTGGGGCTGGTGTGGAACTCCATGATGAGCATGGCCGGCGGTTGGTTCTTCCTGATGATCAACGAGTCATATCATCTCGGCGAACGAGATTTCCGATTGCCCGGGCTGGGTTCGTACATGAGCGTGGCCGTGGAACAAGGCCGGGTGGACGCCATGATTTGGGCGCTTCTGGCGATGACGCTGCTCATTGTCGCGTTGGACCAGTTGCTGTGGCGGCCCCTGGTGGTCTGGGCACAGAAATTCCGCATCGAGGAAACCGGTGCGGTCTTGCCCGAATCGTCCTGGTTTTTGACGTGGCTGCGCCGTTCCACACTGATAGCTGGGTTGCGGCAGTGGTTACGCGACAAGCGGGCAGCATCAGCAACTGCTCGCGCCGCGTTTTCCGTCACAAAACCGTATCCTGCAATTTCCCCACACTGGACTACGGCATTCTCCTGGGCGCTGGTGCTTACCCTGGTGCTGGCACTCACCTGGGGGACTTGGCAACTCGTCTGGCTGTTGCGCCAACTCGCTTGGTCGGTCTGGCCGGAACTTGTGCTTGCGGCAGCAGTAACCTTAACGCGAGTCCTGATTTCCACCATGATTGGCACACTATGGGCTGTGCCCGTCGGTCTGGCCATCGGCCTGAAACCGGGGCTGGCGCGTTGGCTGCAACCGGTGGTGCAGGTGGCCGCGTCGTTCCCGGCGCCGATGTTGTTTCCGCTGGTAATAGCAGGATTGCGCCTGGCTGGTATTTCGCTCGACTGGGGCAGTCTGGCTCTGATGTTGCTGGGCACACAGTGGTACATCCTTTTCAACGTTGTCGCCGGCGCCATGAGCATTCCTGCTGACTTGCGCGAGGTGGCACGCAGTTATCGCCTGAGCAGATGGCAGCGCCTGCGAATCGTGTATCTGCCGCCGATCTTTCCCCACCTGGTTACCGGCTGGGTAACGGCAGCAGGTGGTGCTTGGAACGCCAGCATCGTGGCTGAGTACGTCAGCGCTGGTGGGGAGACATTGCAGGCATACGGCTTGGGCGCCAAAATCAGCTGGGCCGCCGAACATGCCGATTTCCCGCTTCTAACCGCCGGCGTGCTGGTGATGGCCGGCGTGGTGGTGTTGTTCAACCGTCTGGTCTGGCGGCGGCTTTTCCAACTCGCCGAGACCAGGTTCTCCTTGAGCAAATAACAGGGTGCAGGAAATGACTACAGACCTGACGGCCATCGCTCAGAGCCTGTGTGAACTGCGGGACGTATCGCACGTTTTCACCCTGCCCAACGGCAGGCCGCTGCGGGTGCTGGCCAATATCAACCTGGCCATTCATCCCAGGGAAATCCTCGCTTTGTTGGGGCCATCGGGTTGTGGCAAGTCCACGCTGGTACGCATCCTGGCCGGACTCATCCACCCCACCACCGGCCAGGTGCTTTACCACAACCAGGAACTACAAGGGCTGAACCCGGGCACGGCGATTGTGTTTCAGACCTTCGCGTTGTACCCGTGGCTGACGGCACGCGAGAACGTCGAGATAGTCCTACGGGCTGCCGGTTTACCTTCCGACGAAGTGCAAGCCCGCACCGAGCGAGTGCTGCACCTGGTGGGTTTGTCGGGCTTTGAGGAAAGTTACCCGCGGGAATTGTCCGGCGGCATGAAACAGCGTGTGGGCATAGCCCGGGCCCTGGCTCTGGAACCGGAAATCCTGCTTATGGATGAACCGTTCAGCCAGGTGGACGCGCTAACGGCTCAAAGTCTGCGAGCGGAGGTGCTGGACATCTGGTCCACTGCCGAACGCAATCCCTCCTCAATCCTGGTCGTCAGCCATGACATTCAGGAAGTGGTGTACCTGGCCGATCGCATCGTCATTCTGAGCGCTAACCCAGGCCGCATCCGCACCGTCTTGCCCAATCATTTGCCCAGGCCCCGGGACTACCGGTCGCCTGCGTTCCTCGCCTTGGTCGAGCAACTTCATGACGTTATTGCCGGACACGAACTGCCCGACGAACCGTTGGTTTCCGCGGCTCCCGCCACGCGAGCACTGGAACCGCTGCCAGAGGCAACACCCGGCGAAATTGTCGGACTCCTGGAGTACCTGGACGCACGCGGCGGTAGCGAAGACGTGTTCCGCATTGCCATCGACACCCGCCGACCTTTCGACCACATGTTGCGTGTCGTCGCGGCGGCGGAACTGCTCGGATTCGTGGACACGCCCAAGCGTCTCGTCGTCCTCAATCCGCTGGGGCGTCGCTTTCTCAATGCTCCAACTCCCGAACGTAAGGCCATCTGGCGCCAACAATTGCTCCGCATTGGGCTGTTTCGCCTGGTCTATACCGCCTTGCAACAGCAACCCGACCGCAGCTTGAATCAGGACTTTGTCCTCGAAACCATTATCCTGCACTTACCGGAAGAAAACTACCAGCGAGTCTTCAGAACTTTCGTACACTGGGCACGGTTCGGCGAATTGTTGGCTTACGACGAAGCTCACGGCACGCTCACGCTGATCTAAGCGCGGAAAACGCGTGCGGGAAGGCCGCCGCGGCTGGAACGGATCGGCTGCTATTTACGTGGTGAATTCCTGGCTAGCTATTCTGCCTGCGCTGGCGGGAAAAGCTGCGCCGGCAAAATGCCGGCCTGCAATTGGTGTTCGACTTTGATGCAATGCAGGGTCAGCACAAACGGCAGTGTCTTTGCCGCGCTGGCACTGCCCAGGTTCAGCAACTGCAACACCCGCCACAGCAGGGCCAAAATCTTCGAAACCTTGTCAATGGGAGGCAGACAGGGCAGCAGAATTGCAGACGTTGCCGTCAGTCGCTGGATGCCGCCAGCCAGAAGCTGATAAATCGCCGCAATTCCTAAGCGCTTTAGGGCTTTTTCTAGCATTGGGGCGCGTTTCAGCAGCCAGTGATTTTGCAATTCGCGCACGGCCTCTGCCGCCTTTTTCCCCTGTTGGGCAGCCTGTTTGGCTCGGGCTTTCGGATCGTTGGAGAGTTCGACACACGCTTGCAGCAATTGTGCCCGCTGTTGTTCGGAAAGCCGGTTCCATAAACGCAGAAAGACGTACACCAGCAGGTCGTGTTCCAGCTCAAACGTGGAACGGTCAGCGTCTATAGCGGGCATACCTAACGCCCAGCGCAACTTTCGCGCACACCAGACCACTACGTCATGGTGGTACGCGATGCTCCATTCATCGCGGAACCAGTAGCAGCATATGTGGCTAGTATTCCAGAGCAGTTCTTCGAGGATGTCATCAATGTCGGCGGCATGGCCACGCAGGCGGCCCTTGGTCTTGTTGCCTTCCAGACCTAGGCTCAGCTTGAGAACCCAGCGGTCCGTGTCGGAAATAAGGTCGAGGAACTCATTGAGGTGCCAAGCTTGCCATTGGGCATCGCGGTATTGCTGTGCGAACTGTGCAGCGCTGGGCTTTCCCTCGGCGAAAAGCAGCGACGGTGTGACTGCCAGCCCCGAAACCGCCGCGCCTGCCTGCCACAGGAATTTACGCCGCGAAAGCACGGTGTCCGTCATGGCGAGGTCTCCCTCAGTTGCCAAAGATGTCCTTTTCCCTGTAACCAGCGTTTTTCATGTGCTCGACCTTGATGTAATGCAGCGAAACAATGAAAGGAATGGTTTTCTTGGGATTAGCGCGTCCGGTTAGTGCCAGCCCAATGGCTGCCAGGATTCCCGCTAGAACCCAGCCCACCGGGCCCGAGAGCAAGGCGACGGTTGAACTGGCCGCCATGTATGCGCTAAATGGCAGGGTAATGCCGAAAAATCCCGCCACTGCACAGATCACCGTGGACATGGTCGTATAAAATGCGAACCCGCTCAGGATTACCGTCGTCGATAAAAATGTCAGCGCCGCCGCTCCGCTCAGCGCAGCAATCGCTGCCTTGTCCTGAATGCATCCGGTCTTGTCCAGCTGGCACAGAAGCTTCTCGCGTTCTCTGGGCGGCAACTTGTTCCACATTCGGATAAATAGCTGCTCCAGAATTTTGCGTTCCAGGGCGAACGTGGATAGCTTCCTAATGTCCTCTTTGGGCACCTCCAGCTTAGCGGCACACCA
>BEIM01000292.1 GCA_002898995.1 bacterium HR36 | reverse complement strand
CCGGGTGGAGCTGGCACGAATCGAACGGGAAATGTTTCAGGACCTGACAACCAGTCCGCAGAGCCAGGGACGGCAAACAGTCCCAGAGCCAAGGCGCGCGGCAGAATCGCCGACCCCGAATGCCGCCTCACGCGACGGCCTGGGGTGTTTGACTCTTCTGCAAGCTCGCCATAGGCGGGCGGAGGTGGAGTATGCAGCCCGCACTATTCGCCGGCTCGTTCAGCAGGAGGGTTGGCGCTACCGCGAGATCGCGGTGATTGTGCGTCGGCTCGAAGACTACCAGGCCCTTATCGAAGCGATTTTTCCCGACTATGGCATCCCCTTTTTCACAGACCAGCGGCGCAGCGTGCGTCATCATCCGCTCGTGGAATTACTGCGGGCAACGGTGCGGGTGGCGGCGGACAACTGGCGGCGCGTGGATGTGGTGCGTTGGCTGCGCACCGATTTGCCCACCCACTCCCACTCCGACCCCAAACTGATCCGCCAAATCGTTGATCGCTTGGAGCAATATGCCGACGAGCACGGCCTGGAAGGGGACATTTGGCGGGCTAGGCAATGGCGAATGCGTGCGCCTGCAGACGATGAAGTGCCGGAGTATTTGCGACCCGAGGTGCTCAACCGCGAACGCTTGCATCTCACCGAACCGCTCGCGGAGTTCTGCCAAGCCCTCAGTCAGCAGCAAGAAATCGTGGTGCATGAGGCACTGCGCGCGTTGTGGCGTATGATCGAACGCCTGCGTGTGCGGGACATCTTGCAAGACTGGCAGGAGCAGGCCCGCGACGAAGGTCGGCTTGTGGAGGCTGCCGAGCACGCCCAGGTCTGGGATGGTCTGCTACAGGTTTTCGAGGAACTGGAGCTGGCGTTAGGTCCAGAAAAATTGCCGCTGCAGGATTTCGCTGCTGTCCTGGAAACCGCTCTCGACAGTCTGACGCTGGGGCTGGTTCCGCCGGCTCTCGACGAAGTGCTCATCGGGGCCATCGAACGCTCGCGGCAACCAGAGTTGCGCGGCGTTTTCTTGCTCGGGGTCAATGAGGGCGTTTTTCCCCTAATTGGTGAGGAAGATGCGATTCTCAACGATTCCGATCGCCAGTATCTCCAGCAACACGGAATGGAACTGGCTCCCAGTGCCGAGGCACGCCATTATCAGGAGCAATATCTCGGCTACATTGCGTTCACGCGGGCTTCCGAACGGTTGTGGGTGAGCTACGCCCTGGCTGATGAGCAAGATCGGCCACTGTTACCTTCTCCGTTCATCGAGCGACTGCGTCGGCTTTTCCCAGACTTACACCCCCAGTTGGTGGAAGGTGGGATAAAGACGGTGCGAGAGCAAGAGATTCTCACCTGGCAGGAGTTCGCCCATGCGCTAGCCACGTGGCTACGACAAGCGCGCGACAACAGGACCAACTTGGCTGCTCCAGCCAGCACAGTCGCGGCGCCTTCGACATTTGATCCTACGCTAGTCCCACAACTGCTTTTGGCGATGCCCGACGTCCCTCACATAGTCCGCATGGTCCTGCGCGCAAGGGACTATTCGCATAAGTCCTCCATACCGCCAGCGTTGGCCGAAGAGTTGTTCTTGCAAGAAGCGCATTTGCTATTATCTGTGTCGGAACTGGAGAGCTACGCCCAATGTCCGTTTCAGTTCTTGGCCGGGGCAGGGGTGCGGTTGCGGCCGCGGCAATCGTTTCGCTTGTCCCGTCAGGATTTGGGCGAATTGCTGCATCGGATTTTGCAGGTTTTCGTTAGGCGCTACATCAGACAATTCTTGTCTGCCGGCAGCCAGTCCGGCACAGGATACGATTCCGAGGTGGGCGAAAAGGGGCGGGAGCGGCAGCTGCGCGAACTCTTGGCGGAGGTAGCGCAAGAGGTAGTGCAGGGCCTCCAGGATGACCGCTTCGAGGCCAGCGCTCGCCGACAACACGCTCTGCGACAGGCCTGCCGCATTCTGGGCGATTATGTCGTGGCCCTGGATCGGCAATTGCGCCATGGAGCTTTTGTCCCGTACGCCACCGAGTTGTCATTCGGCACTGAGGAATCTGTGCTGGGGATGTTCAAGGTGCCGTTGAGGAACACCTCGAGGGATGCCGCGAGGTGGTTGATCCCGCGCGGTCGCGTAGATCGGATAGATATCGTGCCGGGGAGCGGCGGGAGCCAAGAAACTGCCGCTGCGTTATCGCTGCCTGAGCAGGAGGCAGCCTGTGGAACGTCGCGCAGTTCGGTTGCCCAATGGCTGCGCGTGGTGGATTATAAGCTTTCACCCAGGAAACTCGACCTCGACCGCATTTATCACGGGCTGGACTTGCAGCTCATGGTGTATTTGCTGGTCACTCAAGAACGGTATGGGATAGAGTTGGCGCGAAGCTGCACGTTTTATGCGCCGTTACGGCCAACCCCGAGCAAACACGATCCCCAGAAGCAACTCAGCGCGGCGGAGCAGGAGCACCAATGGCTGGCGGGCTATCGGTGGCGGGGAGTTTTTCCGGAAGCTGCAGCTGACCTGCTGGACGGGGCAACCAAGATGGGGCGATCTCCCGTCGTCGCGCTGTTTCGCAAGAAGGATGGGCAATTGGGGAACCGTAATCAGAGCGACGCAGTCAGCAGCGAAGCCTTCCAGGGTCTGGCGCAATTGACGCGCCAGCATCTGCAACGCATCGGCGAAGGCATCCTGCAAGGCCAATTCGAAGTCCGCCCCACGCAGCATCGAGGCCAAATCCCCTGTACTTTATGTGCCTGGCTGGCCGTGTGCCGCTTCGAGCGCTGCTTCGACCAATACCGTCGGCTGCCCAGCTTGCGGAAGGAAGAGGTCCTGCGACGGTTAGGAGGGAGCGGTGCCTGACCTGACTGAAGAACAACAGCGCGCGGTGTACCTGGATCACCCGCGGATCCTAGTGAGCGCTAGCGCGGGCACGGGCAAAACCCACGTTTTGACGCAACGCTACCTGCGCTTGGTGCTAAACGACGGGATCGAGGTGCGGCAGATTCTGGCCGTTACCTTCACCGAGGCCGCCGCTGCCGAGATGCGGCATCGGATTGCCCAGACTTTGCGTAGCCACTTGCCCAGCACGACTTCGCCTGCAAGCGCGGATTGGTTACGCCGACAAATCTTAGTGCTGGAGCGCGCTCCGATTTCCACGTTGCACAGTTTCTGTCTGCGTGTAGTGCGGGAGTTCTTCTATTTGCTCGACCTCGACCCGGATTTCACCGTGCTCGACCCGGCCGAAGCTGAGGTGCTGAAACGCGATGCTGCGGAAGAGACGCTGGAAAAGTGGTTTGAAGGCCGGCCACCTGGCGTGGACGATGCCGCATTCTATCGGTTGGTGGATGCCTATGGCGGGTTACTGGCGGGCGAGCAATTACCGCGACTGCTTCGCACACTGCACGCCTTTCTGGAGACGCTGCCTGACCCGGAAGAATGGTGGAACGATGTGCGGGAACTTTATGAGCGTGGGGATGCGCGGTCGGCGTCTTCCGAGCGGCTGCGGCAACTCTGGCAGGCCATTCCCGCCGACCAGCACGCCCTGGCCGGGGCGGAGCTTCGGCAATTGGCGCCGTTGATTCGAGTGCTACGGGTTTTGTACGAAGACTTCGCGGAACGTTACGGGATTCGCAAACGCACTCGCGCCCAGCTCGATTTTGCCGACCTAGAGCGGTTGACCCAGCGCTTGCTCTGCAAGCATCCGCAGGTCCTGGCCCAGCTACGCCGAAGGTATCGCCATATCCTCGTGGATGAGTATCAGGACATCAATCCATTGCAGAACGCTCTTTTGGAAGCGCTGGCAGGCCTGACCTCGGATTCCCCCTGCCAACTTTTTATGGTCGGCGATGACAAGCAAAGCATCTACAGTTTCCGCTTAGCTTGCCCCGCGTTGTTTCAAGAGAAGGTGCTGCGGTATCGCCGGCTGGAGCCGAACGACGGGCCCGACTTTGCCCGAAGCGTCTCAGACCCGCTCGAACCAGCCGATGGGATGTGTGTGTCCCTTATCCAGAACTTTCGCAGCCGACGTATCCTCCTGGACGCCATTAACACGATTTTCACACGCATCGCGGAGAGCAGCGATTTCGGTATGCGCTATGACGAAGCGGTCCGGTTGGTCTTTGCCGCGCCGCATTACGCTTCGCTCTCCGGCAGGGCCGCGGACGAGGAACCCGTGACCCTGCACGTCCTACCCAATGCGGGTCAAGACCAGGACGAGAATGACAGCGAAACCGCCAGCGAAGAAGTGCCGCCGCTGGCAGATTGGCAGCGCCTGGAAAATGAAGCGCGCCTAGCCGCGCAGTGCATTAGTCAGTGGGTAGGAGGGCGAGAGGTTTGGGACGGGGAGCTTAAGGCGTTTCGGCCGGCGCAGTACCGCGATGTAGCTATCCTGATGCGCACCGTGCAGGGGCGCGCGCATGTGGTGGTGCAGGCCCTGCGGCAGCTGGGAATCCCCGTACATGCAGAGCTCCGCCGCGGTTTCTGGGAGGCACTAGAAATTCGCGACATGACGGCGTTACTGCAACTGTTGCGCAATCCCCTCGATGATGTGCCGCTTGCTGCCGTGCTGCGTTCGCCGTTGGGCGGCTTGGAAGTTGCCGAGCTGGCACGCATTCGCCTGGCCCAACGGCAGGGGCCATTTTATCTGGCCTTGCACCGCTATATGAGCGCGGAATCTGGCTCACCGCTGGCAGAGAAAATCCGTGCGTTCCTCGGCCAGCTCGAACAGTGGCGCACCCGCGCTCGCCGCCAGCCTATCGCCCGCCTCCTCTGGGACATTTATCGCGAGACTGGCTATCTGGCTTTCGTCCAGGCCCTACCCGACGGAGCGGCTCGTGCTGCCAACCTGATTCTCTTGCACGACCTGGCCCGGCAGTTCGAACGAAACCTCGGGGGCGACCTGGAGCGATTCCTGCATTATCTGGATCGGCTCCAGGAACATGAACAAGATTTTGGCCCCGCCTCAGTGGTGGCGTCTTCGGAGAATGTGGTGCGGCTTATCAGCATCCATCAAAGCAAGGGGCTGGAATTTCCCTTGGTGATTATGCTCGATCTGGGCAGTCAGATCAACGAAGAGGCGGTGCATCGGCCTTTTCTGTTCCACCGCGATTTGCTTTTAGGAGCGAGGGTATGGGACGAGCATGGCAGTTTCTACTGGGCGAGCCAGGTGCA
>BEIM01000291.1 GCA_002898995.1 bacterium HR36 | reverse complement strand
CACCTTCGGCAAATCGGATGCATCGACACAGGAACGGCGGAAAACAGCGGGGGTGGTTCCGCGAGTAGCAAAATCACGCATACTAAATAGAGCAGGCTGAAAGAGTCGAGGCGAACATACAGGCGCAGGCAGACGGCTAGAGCGGTCGCCAGTAATGCGATAGCCAGCCACGCAATAAAGGACCGGGCAGGCTGACTCTGCGCGGCAAGTTCTTGAGGCTTGCCTTGAGTAGCTCGTCGGTCGCGGCCGGCAAGTTCACCTATCTGTTCTCCGACCCTCACAGCAGTGTGCCATAAAAGGAGCGCAATCAGCAGCGTCATCACCACACGCCACACAACTAACCCAGCCCCACCGCTACCAGCATAGATGAAATAAAAAACCACCTCGGCCAGCCAGCCAGCATTGACCCATTCAAGCTGTTTCGGCCCCAGGCCCAAACTCCCCAACAAGCGCTGCCAACCCGCCCAACCCTGAGGCTGATGTGGAGCGTAGGTGAACGGATCACTGCCATAGCGATATTCACCCTGAACAATTAACCGTCCCGCTGCTAGGTATAGCCGCGCGTCCGGATTGCCTGGTCCAACAGGATACGCCGAAGCCAGCCCGAGCGTTACCAGGACCAGCGCGAAAATTAACCGATCATGCACAGCATTTTCGACGGCCAACCGCTGAGGTGTCAGGGTGGAACTGTCAAGATTCATGGCGCAGGACAAAGGTGCCCCAAGAGGGTTGTAAGCTCAAGTCAGGCCGCGATAGGAAAATGAGCGTAGTGACTGAGCCAGCCCAAAGCCGCTCGAAAAGACCCTGCGCAGCTGCGAGTTCTTTTGCGCTGCGGGACGCTTTTGCTGCCGTATGACGTTGCTGGGATGGCCAATCGTGGCTCGCGATCCCCGCGCAGCAAGGTTAGCGTTTCTCCTCGGGGAGGATGTAATTGATGTAGATGCCGCCGGCTAATATGGCGCCAATAATTGGGCCGACCCAGTACACGAAATGGTCAGAAAGCGCACCCATGCCACGTTTGAGAGCGGCCTCCCATAATCCCGTACCCAAAGCGCGAGCTGGATTCATGGCCGCGCCCGTCAGTGGACCGCCCACGAGAATGTCAGCCATAACCGTTAGACCGATGCCGAACCCGCCAATTTTCGGAGCACGCGGGTCTATGGCCGTTCCAAAAATGCTGGCCACCAGCAATGCAGTCAGAATAATCTCAAGGGCAATTGCCATAAAGTACTCCTGCCAACCATGCACGGCAAAATGGTTGTGCAGGGCAACGTGGGGAGTACCTAAGCCTGCCTGGGTCAACGCTTCCGACCAGCCGAACACCAAAGCGAGAAGCGCTCCTGCCAGCAGGCCGCCTAATAGTTGGAAGATGATGTAATACAGCGTCTTAGCTGTATCCATCTGGCCATAGACCCACATCGTGATGGTTACAGCCGGGTTGAGGTGCCCACCGGACACGTTCATGCTCGCACTTACTCCAATGGACAAAGCCAGCCCATGGGCCAGGGCGATACCGATTAAACCAATCTTTTGCTCTGCTGGAAGCAACTCGTTGACACAAATGGCGCCACCGCCAACAAAAGTCAAAAAGAAGACGCCTATCAGCTCTGCCAGACACGGGGCCAGAAGGTTCCGCATATCGCTGCTCTCCGGTAAGTTCCGTTGGAGTCGAAAAGGAAGTCGGCTCAGAGAAAAAGACGCACAATTTGTAAAAGATCATGCCCTTGCAGGCAAGCCCCAAAGCTTTCGGACGAATGCAGGAACGCGAAACTCTCCTGGGAATCGTGGTTACTTGGAACCTGCCCCGCTGTGGTATCGCAAGCCAGGGGAAGCACGCCCTACGCCAGAATGCTCTGCGAAGCCGTGGAGCGCAATTTCGACAGCCACCGTGCAAATCTTGCAGGAGCGATAGGCGTTAGCAGCGGCGATTGTGTGAAGCACACGTGCAAGGGCGTTCACCAGCGCCGCGACGGCCTTCCTCTGCGGGATTGCGGTTTGGCAATTGCCGATCGTGTAGCACATTCGAGGGGGTGAACGCATCGAATGAGGCCGTAACGCTCTGCCAGCGCGTTCTATGCCACACGGCGGGCTCAGGCTCCCTTCTCTGGTGTGTGCGCGACTGCCACTGTGTGAAAGCCAAGTTCGAGGCCATACATATTTGGTTTCCCACACGAAGGGCGTCAGCGTGCCCCGATCGTACAAAACACGCAGCGCAAAAATCCAGCGCCGACCAGCGTAGATTTCGCTAAGTGCAGCTTAGCGGATACCTACCTCGCCTAGCCACTTCCCGCTGTTCCATCGCGCGTGGCTGCGTGAACTCGCGAAGATTGCGGGGATGCACCACCCCGCCATGGCCCGCTTCTTGTTTCGGAAACGGGGAACGCAATTGATAACGGAGGATTATGAGCCTACTTAAAATCGGTGCCATCATTATTAGGCGGCGACCAAGCCCTCAAATAACCACAGCAGGCAGCCTCAATGACTACCAAATTGCGTAAGCGGGCAATGAGTCGTGACGTAGGCAAGCAAACCTTCGTCTATGTCGCAGCTTTACTGCTGGTAGGCTCGTGTGGGCGACAAGTCGCCCCTCAGGGCCGGTTAGACGGTAGCCAGGGACTTCCTCACCGGTTGCGGGGCGTTCATATCAACCACGAAGACAAGACGTGGTGGGATGCGGAGAAGGCTCGGCGGGAGGTAAAAAAATTGGTCGAGGATTGGGGGGTAAACGTTTTGCGGATACACTTGGATTTGACCCAGGAGCCGATGCGGCGCGGGACACTGGCTGAGCGTTTGGGCAGGTTATTACAACAACCTGGTTACAAGACTTTTTTGGAGGCCGTGGCTGGGTTGGACATTTGGCTTGTACTCGACTTATTCCCCCGTCCTAAAGAAAGCGGTTGGCCAAGTGGAGGATGGAACACTCTTTGGCAGAACAAACAGTGCCAACGCGAGTTTGTCGAAGGTTGGCTGGAAATGGGACAACGGTTCCGCCAGCAACCGAAATGGATTTTCGACTTGCTCAATGAGCCGGAGATCGAAGGCCAACTGAAAAACAACGTCGCGGAAATTGCGGAGATATGGAATGAGTTGGCCCGGACCACTGTGACGGCGTGCCGCCGTGTTGGCAGCCCGAATATAGTTTTGGTGGAGCCATTTTGGGGGACAGCCAACAACTTCGTTTACTTGCGGCCGTTAGCGGAGGAACGGGTTTGGTACAGCTTCCATTTCTTTCATCCCCACTGGTTCACGCACCAGGGTGCGCGAGGCGATTGGCCTGCGGCTGGAACAGTCCGATATCCAGGGGAAGGTTACGGCGATTATGGCAAGTTGCCTGCACAACGTTGGAACAAACAGGCTTTGGATAAGCTCCTGGATCCAGTGCGCAGTTGGCAACGTAGCGCTCCGCACGTGCGCGTGCTCATGGGAGAAGGAGGTTGTATCGTCAATGCCCCGTCGCCCGACCGCGAAATGTGGTTGGCTGATATGCTGGACTTAATGGAATCGAACGGCTGGGACTGGATCGTGTTCGCTGGGCCTGGCTTCTCACTTCAAGATACAAACGCGGAAAAAGTCGTCCGACAGCGGTTGAAAGGGGTAAAGCCAAGGCGTTAGTGCGCATCAGCTGCGAGTGCTTGCAAATTAGCAACGAGCCGCCCCGGCCTTGCCAGTATGGCGGTTGAGCTTCGCCTTGTTGCAAAGTAGCAGGGCTTCAATACTTTTGCATGCGGCGTTCTATACCGGTGTTCCTCCGCAAACCACAACAACATGCCGTAACGACGTGTAACCCTGCTAAGTGGAATTACCCAATTGAAAACCACTCCCGAGCACTAGAGCCGTTTCGGGTCGCCGGTTGCTCGAAGGCGTTGACCACTTTTACTTATCCTGTGTAAACGATGCTAGCTGCGTAAACCTCCCAGAAGCTCCGGAAGTGCGATTTGTGGCTTTTCATATTTTCTCCTTGCCTTTACCGGACCGTTGTCATAACAACAAACTTTTTCAATAGAGCTCGCATTAGAGCGTACAGCGACGAGATCGAGGGAAATTCCAAGAAGGAGGTCGAAAATGGATTCTACGCGGGCTTGGCTCATTCTAGGCCTGGTTATCGCGAACACCAGCGTCGCGGGAGCTTGGGAACTGGACTACGGCCGAGCACTCCAGAACTCGCGTCGAGATGGCAAACCCGTGCTGGTGGTTATCGGGCGCGGCAAGGAGGGCTGGCGACAGCTGTTGGGAAAAGAATGGTCGGAAGAAATGCTTCAACTAATTCGGGAGCACTTTCATGCAGTGTACGTGGATGCAGAAGATTCGGAATATGGGGAATCTTTAGCACGCCTTTTCAATTTCGGCCAGCTGCCAGCTCTGGTCATCAGCGACCGATACGGTCGAACCCAAGTGGTGCGGCGTCAGGGCCAGCTGAGCGAAGGCCAATTGCAGAGAATCTTGGAGCAGCACGGCGGCACGGCTAATATAGTGCGAGGCGGCTTGCCCAATCACGCACCGCCGCAAACTTCACAGCCCGCAGTCTCTCGCTCCCCTGCCCTGCTCTGCCCGACCTGAGGCCGACGATAGTTTAGGTGTCCGTGCGACACTTTATTTTTGGACACCGATAAACCGGCTCGGCTATTTGGCCCCGTTTGTCGGCCACCATCTTGTGTGTATGACTAGCGATGCGAGACTAGCGCAATTTGTTTGGCTAAGCCCCTTAGGGCAACGGCATACTTTCCCGCCTCAGTTCTTGTGCTTATCTCGCAAACGCACCTGCATACGGGGCTGGAGATGCGCCAGCGCCTGCTGGTGGAGGAAGGAATTCGCGGCCAATATCCCACGGACCAACTTATTCGGCTGACGATATGCAATAGCTTCGCCCAGAGCATCACTAAGAATTCCGCCGGCCTCCGTAACCAGAACATGCCCGGCGCATACGTCCCAAACGTGGAAGCCATCATAGAGGCTGGCGTAGATATCCACCTCCGCGCGTGCCAGCATGGCCAGTTTTCGGCCGGCGGAATAACAGTAGATTTCCTCGGCCACCGGCAAGAGCGGTTTGGCTGGGGCGCTGCGATCACCGCGGCTTCGCACCAGGCGGGCTTGGGTGAGCTTCGCCGTCTGACTGACGTGGCATCTGTGAATTTCGCCCTGACCGATCTGCGTCCAGC
>BEIM01000290.1 GCA_002898995.1 bacterium HR36 | reverse complement strand
GAGAGCAGGATTAGTGTCAACGCTACAGAATTAGACGCCAAACGGTTGATTGTTTCAATCTCCTCAATAGAGGCCGAACAACCTGGAGCATCGCCGACCACGTAAGGCACTCCCAGGTCCAGCATGGCTTCCTGTGGAACCCGAACAAATTTTTCGCATATTTCCAGCGAGTCGGAGGGCGGATGGGGCCCAAGCCAGAGCAAATGCTGGGAACGGTCCTGATAATTCTGGCCGCAGGGTATATTCCTTCGATCCTGCTCGTCGCGAAAGAAACACCTGGCAAGCCAGCCCTTGCCTTCGCCGGTTCGACCTAGGATGACAATCGGCACTGTGGTGGCGGCCCCGCGCTCGATCAGTTGCTGGCACGAGGCCAAAAAGCTTCGCAACGCATCGCAGATTGACACCGACTCAGCACTATTGCCGTAAAGGGTCTGCACGGCTTGCTGGAGACGACCGCACCAAACTTGCGTCTCATTGAGTAAGCTCGCAGCGGGATCATGATGCGCGGCCGTTGAATTCATGGACAAATTCCCTCCACTTTCGGCCCTCTTCTGTCCATTCCCAGCACCCAATGTCGGGTAAAGAAAGTTTCTTGTTCTTGTCCAAGCCAGGAACCTGCATTGGGGGCAAGGTGAATTGTTTACGGTTCTTGCCACGGCCAAACCATACCGTGGGCCGTTGGCCAGGCGGTAACTCGCGCGGCAAACCGAAGGCATCGCAGAACAGGTAAAACAGCGCCGCCAGCGCCGGCAGCGTATTGTATTCAACTAAGCCTTGATAAAAGATGGCGAACGCTGCGCCCGTGCCGATGACCCCCACCGTGAGCGCTGCTAGTCCAGGAATGTGTGAAGCTAGCCAGGATGTGAACGAAAAAGCACTCAAAAGCGTCGCTCCCCCATCTATGATTGCCACGATTGCTCCAGCTAAACCTATCACTACTCCGAAAATAGCAAGAGCACTTTTTATGGCGATCTTGACCATTGCCCAACCGCTTAGGCCTTTCCAAAAATCCTGGGCCATCTCATCGAGCTTTTGTGGGTCAACTTGCAATTGTGTGCGGTGGAATTTTTCAAATTTTTCAATTACTTCTTTCACAACGGGTTTGAGGTCCTCCAGGTAGGAGGCCGGAATCCAACGCATATCGCGCAATTCTCCCACCAGTTCGTCCCCTGTTTTTACAAGCAAAGTCGGGTATTCCTCCTTCGGCAAAACTTCAGACCATTTAGATGGTGGCAAGCTTCTAAGTTGGCCCCAAATTTGTTTTACCTTTTCCAGTGGTATCCCAACCCAGCGCACGTACCACGGGCCATTACGAATGATGGCTTTTCTAAGCGCGGAAAAGAAACGTTTATTCGGAACTTGTCTCGGTTCGTTTCTTTCATCTGCGAATTGCCGGCAACAGAACTCCAGCAGACCTTTATAAGCCTCCTTAGTTTTTTCTGCGCAACGATCCATCCACTCTTCTATACGCTGCACGCCTTCTCGTACTAATTGCAGGATTTCTTGCACGTGAGATTGTTCTAATTGCTGCTGTAATTCTCCTGGCTTGAGCTGCCGGAATAAGTCAACCAACCAATACTTGCTAGGAATTTCTTGCGGTTTGTCGTAATAGCTCGGCTCACAAGTGAAAAACAAGGGAAATTGTTCGGCAGCGTTAGCAACGGTATCCACGAGACCGCGCGGTGTATAGTCCTTCCAGCCAGGAATATCGAAATCCATAGCCAAATAGATGCCCTGTAACCGAAATTGCTTCTTGAGTTCTTGAACATCCCGATCTTCCTCCAGTATACTGCGAATCACACCCGGTTCTGGTCGGACTTTATTGATCAACAGGTACACAGGCACTTCAGCCATCACGTGCTGCAATTGAGTTAACAGTTCACGCAAAAGGCGGTCCCGCAGCTGTGCCCGTTCCCAAACGACCAGGAATGCCGAACAAACCCTGGCTGCCTGCGCCACGAAATTCAAACGTATATTGTGGCCAACCGCCCCTTTGCACCGATTTCTTAGTTCTGGTGCATCTGCAGTCTGAATGTCCAGGCAATCTAAAAAACCAAACACCGTCAAACCTGCGTCGAAGGCTATCAACGGTGTGGGAATTTTTGTTGGCTGATCGCGGCCGCTCACATATTGTGCCGAGGCAATGTTAGGATCTTCGCTTAACATTTCGGGGGGAACTCCGTGAGCCTTAGTTAGCAGATCACAGATAAATTCTTGCAAAGTGCGGTCTTGGGCGCAATGTTGCGGCAGCCAATAAACGAAACGATGGGTGCCGTAGCGGTCTGCGACACCCCGCGGCACCCTTTCACGACCATTTGGGCTGAGGAAGGACGCCACCACGCTCGACTTCCCCGCATTAAGTTGCCCCACCACGCCAATGATCGTTATCTTCGCCAATTGCAAACGTTGTTTCGCTACCGCCACCGCCCTGATGATTAGGTCAACCAAACGGTCCTGATTTGCCCGTCGCAATGCCTGCAGCAAATCCAATAATTCGTTATGCGACCGCAAAACTGGTTTGTCTCGAAATTCTTCAAAGTAGCGGATCAGCTCTTGTAAAGGGCGGAATTTTGGTTTAGCATTGGTCATGATGGTACTCCTCCTGACACGTTTTCTGGACCTCCCCTTTGCTGCGCGGTAAATTGCTCTACGTCGCATAGTTTCATGTTCTCCATTGTGAATAGGAAAGGAAATTCCCTGAAAATCATGGCTGTTCTCAATCGAGCACGTGTTGGTGTCTATTTAGATTTGTTAACGGCCCAGGATGTCCAAACGTGACAGATTTATGCGTTTCACCTTCTCTCGGAGCTGACCGCAGGTGGGAAAATTTTGGTTGCAAGGCTGTCCAGCGACTGCTAGCATAAGGGCTATAGCGGCAGCTAAGAAATCGGGTTGAGCTGCGCATTAACCTCATGGAAGCCCAGGCCAGGAGGACATCACCATGGGTTACGCCGTCTATGAGATGCCAGCAGTTCGCGAGGCGCATTACCAGTATCGTCCCAGCATCGAGGATCTGAAGAGGCGGCTCGAGGAGACTGACCCGACTTCCTACCACCAGTATGTGCCATACTTCGAGGCTCTGGGGCAGGATTGGTTCAAGAAACGCTATGACACGTTTCGATTGGTGGCGAAACGCCAGCGCGTCCGCGTGGATGACAAAGCGGTGGACGTGGTGGTGTTCGTGGATTTCTTACCGCGAGCCGACCAGGCTTACGGCTCGGGTTCCTCAGAGTATTTCGAGCAGCGCTACGCCGGGTTATTGCAGGCCCATGAGCCGAAGATTCGCGAACTGGCACGAGAGCACCTCGATAGGTCCGGGCCGGTTTTCGAACCCCCACCGCCGCCCCCCAATGAGCTTCTGGATGTGCTTTGTCCGCTACGTCCGCGCGAACGAACTGATGCCTTTTTCGTTCACGGAAACTTCAGCCAAGCTTATGAGCGCCTGACCTCCAGGTCGGAGCGAGGTGATATTGAGCGGGGCCGGATAATGGAGGCGGTTTATCGGGCTCTTGAGGCCATCGAAAACACCCAGGGCGAGCCACAGAACCAATTACTGACGCGACCTTGTGGTTATGGCAACGACCAGAGAGTCACTGTGTATTACGCACGGTTGCAGGACCCGCAACATGGATTCCGGCATGTGCTGTTACTCGGTCTGGTGGATGAAAGCGCCGCGGATCAGGCAACGCAGTTATGGAATGTGAACTCGGCCTGGCAACAAGCGTGCGAGCACTTGTTCGGCCAAGTGCCGCCGCAAGGAGCCGAGCGGGAGCTTTCTTCCACCCGCTACTGGGATGCCCTAAGCCAGCTGGCAGAGCGTGCCTTTCCGTCCTATCTGTTAGCCGGGGGTCCGCAACTGTGGGAAAAACTCTGGGACCAGAAAAACCGCGAGGTTTTTCTGGCGTTGTCATCGGAGGAAATGCACACGCTGGAGTCGCTCCTGAGCGGTCGGCAATTGCCAGCGGTTATCGAGGGCCGTGCGGGCAGCGGCAAGTCCACGCTCTTGATTTATTACGCCGCTGAGCGGCTCGCACAATCTTCTGTCAGCTCTGTCCAGGCGCTATTCCTGACGCAAAGTGAAGGATTGCTCAAGAAGGCCAAGGAACTGATCGTCAACATACGGGGGCGGTTATGCCAGGAATACGGTGAGCGCGGGAACATGGAGATGGCGTTCCGAACCTACCATGAATTCGCGCTCGACCAACTGCCGGCAGGTCGGCAAGAACGTTTTGCGGATCGCAGCCGAGGCGGTGGCTGGCTCGATTTTGCTCGATTCAGCGAGTTACTGCGTGGACATGGCGACGCCGCGCACATCTTGCGGCACCCGTTCGCACGTAGCCGCGATTGCAACCCCGAAACCGTCTGGTTCATCCTGCGCAGCTATATCAAAGGCTACAAAATCGGCGAGCGCGGCGAAGACCGCTGGATGAGCCCGGATGAATACGAGGAAGAAGTGCCCGCTGGCGACCGTCAGGTCTCGGCTGAGTTGTACCGTGAAGTTTGGAAAAGTGTTTGGTCGTGGTATAAACGCCTGACGGTGCCGAGCCGGGAGAACGATGAGAACCCGCCTTACTGGGATGATCTCGACCTGGCCTGGGAAGTGCTGGAACATCGCCGAGCCGACGCCCCGACTTACGCGATGTTGATTTGCGATGAGGTGCAGGACTTGACGCGTGTCGAACTGGCCAGTTTGCTCGCCAGCCTGAGCTGGACACGTTACGATCTGGCGGAACTAGTGAGACAATACCGCGGTTTGCCGCTGCCGATAGTCCTGGCCGGCGATGCCCATCAGACCATCAACCCGTCCTGCTTCCGCTGGCAACGCGTCAGTGCGGACCTGGCGCAGGCACTGGTGCAACATCTGCCCCACCTGCAACGTCCGAGCATTACTCGACTGGAACTGGCCTATAACTATCGCAATGCCCAAAGTATCGCCCAGCTGTGCAACGCTATCCAGCGTTTTCGGGAGCGTACCCTGGGAGCACATAGCCGATTACAAGAGCTCTGGCGTATGCGCGACGCCCAGCCGAACCAGCGGATTCGCCGACTCGTTCTACGACCGGACAATAGCGACTTGCAAGGACTTCTCGAGCAAGGTGTGCTGGCCATTGGCCCAGTGGAGGATGACCCCGAATTGGAAGGCGGAGGCGTTTTCTGGCAGGCGCTGGGCTTT
>BEIM01000289.1 GCA_002898995.1 bacterium HR36 | reverse complement strand
TCCGATCTTCAGCTACCGCAAAGCCCCTTGCAAACGTCCTGCCGCTACCTAAAATAGTACAGGTAAGTTACAATCGAAAGGAGCGCAAGCGCGAGAGCTTCTCACAGGGGAACAGGTCATGCCTGAGGAGTTTTACACGCTGGAACAGGCAGCGGCGCGATTGGGTGTAACACCGGAACAATTGCGGCAGATGGCGCAGCGCAACGAAGTGCGTGTGTTCGTGGATCGGGGAACGTGGCGGTTTCGTGCCAGTGAAATTGAGGAAATGCGTCGGCGTCTGGGAAAAGAAAGCTCGTCGGAACTCCAGGCAGCCGGCCCGCGCACACCGAAGCCTGGTAGCGGTGCGTCTGAAGGCGGGCCGCGCTCACCGAAACCAGGTGCCGCACCGCCAGCGGACGGGCCACGAACGCCAAAACCAGGACAATCACCGCAACCCCCGAGTTCAGATGCTTCGGGCGGGCGAGAAACGATGCTAGCCACCCCTGATGTGTTTCCTTTCGAGATTGGTGGCGAGCCAGGCGGGGTGGTGGATCTGGCGAGTTTGTTCGCGCAGGGGCCGCGAGCTCCTGGAACCGATAGCGACGTTCGACTGGTAGCGGAAGGCAGTGACATTAACTTGGTGGTCTTGCCGCCCGAAGCTGAGAAGCCCCCGTCTAGCCCCAGCAGCGAAAAAGGCAAACCCGAGAGTCAGGTGCGCATCGACCCGGCTCAGCCTGTGGCGGAAGGGCCCAGGCCTCGGCTGTCAGCTTTGCAGGTGGGCCCGATGGAGAGCGACAGCGACGTACGTCTGGTGGACGTGGAAACTCCGCAGATTGTATCTTCGCCGGGACCGGGTCGTCGCGACAGCCAGATTCGGTTGGAACCAGACCATCGTTCTGGTGTCAAGCCCGATAGTGGCGTCCAAGCGGAGCCGCGTTCCCCGGAAGGGTCCGACTCCACCTTGCAGCTGGAGGTCAACCTCGACGAGGAAATCCAGCGGGCTGAGGAACGCAAGCGTGCGGTGAGCGATTCGAGCGAGGAACGCGCTGCCGCCGAAATGCTCGGAGCCGAAGGGGAAAGCACTGACTTTGAAGGGCAGGGCAGCGAATTTGAATTGAAATTGCCCGATGAGGAAACGGAGGAAGTGGCAACTGCCGCTGGTGAGTCGGACACGTTTCGCCTCAAGGAAGAAGATGAGGACGTGGCTAAGGGGCCAGCGGCGGATAGCTCGAGTAATCGGTCGCTGGCACTAGACGCCGGTGAAGGCTCAGCGACCGAAGAGCTCTCATTCGAGCTGTCGCTGGACGAAGAAGCGACCGAAGTTACGCCCCGTCCCGAGTCAGCGAAACGCACCGCTGATTCCAGTAGCGAATTTGAGCTATCAGTTCAGGAGGAAGGTGATTCCGACGTTGATACGGAGTTGCTCGGGGCAGCCGGGGGACAGGCTGAACGCTCCGTCCAGGAATCGGACACGGAACTGGAAGAGACCTCTGACTTTGACTTACAGCTGGTGGAAGAGGAAGAAACGCCTGCGGGGGGCAAGGAATCCGATCGTGACACAGAAGTCATTATTGACGAAGGTGCCAGCGCCGAGGAAGAAACGCAATTAGTCGAAGATGTGGCCGATGAATTGACCGATCTCGGACTAGAGGATGCAGGGCTGGAGTTTGTTGAGCCTGGGTCGAGCGAGGTGATTGAAGCGGAAGAAGAGGTAGCAGTCGCTGCCGAAGAAGCTCCGGCCGTGCGATACGTTGAGCTGGCACCTGCCGACTGGGGCTTGTGGGCACTAGTGCATGTGCCGACCACCTTAGTGCTGGTCTTCGCTGGCTTGCTGATGTTCGAGCTGGTGCGCAGTGCACTTTATTATCACGAACCAGGGATGATGGGCGGTCAGATTTTCGAGATGCTCGCCAACTTGTTCCGCAGATAAGATCGGGCTGACGCGGTAAATGCTGATACAGGGCGCCGATGCCGCTGGCTCCTATTTTTTACAGTTCAGTAAGGAAAAACAAAACCGCAGGGGGCAGGCCACCTGCGGTTGTTGAGGTTTCGAGACGCTGGTGTGTGAAGGGGCGCAGGTAGTTCGCGCGTTAGCCCTCGCGTTTTTGCTGGGCCAATGTGCGGATGCGCTGAGCCAGCAGAGCGATGTCGAATGGTTTCTTGAAGGCGTCATTGAAGCCTAGTTGCAGTAACGCTTCGGGATTAGGTTCATCCTCGAGAGCCAGGGCGATGATGTAGGTGTCCTTGTACTCCTCGTTGCGGCGGAGGTTCTGGGCGATTTGGATGCCTTCGGATCGGCCCATAGCCAGGTCAATGATGATGGTGTCGGGATGGAAGCTCTCGGCCAGAATACCCGCCTCAAAGCCGCTGTTGGCGATCTGGATGCGAAAATCTTCGGATTCGGGAAGGAGCTCTTTGAGGCGATGGATAAAAAGCTCCTCGGCCCCCAGGATGAGGATTTTGTGCCACATTTCCTCTTCAAGCTCACCGAGGGGCATGCCGTGCTCCTTGAGGAAGCGAATGAGGCTTTCCCTCGGGATGCGCCGGTCCTGGCTGCCGGGGATGCGGTAGCCCCGGAGTCGGCCGGAGTCGAACCATTTGCTGACGGTGCGCGGAGCCACCTTGCAGATTTTGGCCACTTGCCCGGTCGTGAACACTTTCCTCATAGCTTGCGCTCCAGTCTGTTTTGCGTGCCTGGCAGGGCGCCTGCGGGAGCGCCGGCCAGGGCTTCGTGGATTCTCCTAGCGACGCGGTCGGCTGGGTCGCGCCGACCCCGTTGCGTGCGGCCTTCCCCTTGACCAGACCGTGCTGGGTCGTTCGCCTCCTCTGCCTGTGGATCGGCCTTTACGTGTCCTGCAGGCATTGTTGTTTTTCGTCACAAAGCCTTGCCGTGAATCAGAAAAATACCTCTACTTCGGGAACCCCCGCCTTTTCGTAACTCCCTTGCTGTCCGTACAACACGTACTTCCTGAATAACTTCCACGGTTCCTCTCCTGTCCCTATTTTCCCGTCACGCCGTGAGCGGTGGACACGCCCGATCCACCTCCTCCGCTGCCAGCCCACAAGGTGGTAAAGAAACATAATTGTTGCTTCCCGTGTGTCCAAGTTTCAGCAACTCCTGGACCAACGCTGAAACTTTCCGCCTTGGCAATAAGACGCGCGATTTCGTTCCGCCCGTTCTGGGGCGTGTGCTTTCTTGGCGGGGCGTACGATGGCTCAAAAACAGCGGGTTGGACGCAGTTCAGTTCGAGCCAGACCTATAATGGTCGAAGTCGCGCAAACGGCAACGCAAGTTGGACAGGATTCTGTTCGGGCCAAATCCACAGGCGATGATCGACAACATGGCTAACGCAAAGGCGAGCGAATAGGATAACGCAGGCGAGCGGCTGCGGCAAAACTTGGCATGCGCATTGCTCATCCTTTTTCCGCAAATTGCTCTCCGGCGCTGCGGAATCGGGCAACCGAAATTTTGGGCACAGGTGAAAGGAGATGCGGGCTCGAAGCAGGTTGAGGGTGCTGGCGTTCGTGTTGGTAAGCCTAGGGCTGGGTGTAGCGGCTGGCTGCGGTGACGGCAGGCAGACACCGCCAGTGCCTATGGTGTCGTTACAGCCCTTGGCCGAAGACCAGCCCCTGCATTTGCGAGTGCGGGGCAGCGATGAACGCGGCCGCCGCGTCAATGAGGTGTTCATCAATGGCCGATGGGTCTCCGTGCTCAACGACCCGTTATTCGACCAATGGCTGGCGTTTCAGGTAGCCCGCTATGAAGCGTTTTACCAGCAGACCGGGACACCAAAAATGCAAATTCCCGATCGCAACGGGTGCCGCCTGGTCTTTCGTACCCAGGTAATCCTGGAAGTGGTGGGCGACGGCCACGCGGGCGGTGTCATTCATGCAATAACGCGACGGCTACGCGAGGCGGGATTTGCCTCACCGCCGCAGATCATCACCAGCACCGGTGCAGTGCAGGTCGGGCCCAACGCCCCAAGCGAAAGCAGGTTTGTCCAGTAGCCCCGCGAACTTTGTGTACCATGTGCGATGGTGGCATGGCACGTCACTTCGTACACTGACGTTATATTCGGGGCCAGACGGGCAACAAACATCTATTCCCAAACCTTGCGGAGTATTCCATGAACGCGGTGCGAATGTGCGCTGTGGCGGTGGTTGCGGCCTGGCTGGGAGCATGCGGCTGGATCAGGGCTCAAGAAGAGGCGGCCATTCGCCAGCTGATGGAGCAATTGCGCAGTAGCGATCCGCTGCGGCGTGGCGAAGCAGCGCGGACCTTGCTGCAACTGGCACCGCAAGCCACCGCGGCGCTGCCTGTGTTCCTGGAAGCGTTGTTGGATCCGAACGAGGAGGTGAGGCAGACAGCGGCGGAAGCCCTGGTGCGGATGGGGCCCAGGATTGTCCCCGAGCTGGTCAAGGTGCTCGAGGGGCCGAGTCGAACCTTGAAGCGGCGCGTGGCGGTCGTCCTGGGCCAAATGGGGCCGAATGCTAAAGCGGCTATGGGCCCCTTGGAAAAAGCCCTGCAAGACCAGGACACCGACCTTCGCGCATTCGCTGCGTTAGCGCTGGTTCGCATCACGCCAGATCGCGCTGACCTCGTCCCGCTTTTGCTGCCCTTGTTGCGCGATACCGACACGGGTTTACGTATTGCCCTCGTGTATACTGTGGAACCTCTGGCTATGCGCCAGAAAGAGGCGTTGTCGTTACTGGAAAAAGCCTTGGAAGACCCGGCCTGGGATGTGCGGCTGGCGGCGGCAGCGGCGTTAGGGCGTCTCGGTACCACGGCCAAGAGTGCAATCCCGGCACTGCGGCAACGATTGCAGGACGAGCACGGCCTGGTGCGCATCAGCGCTATTTCTGCGTTGCTCAGCATTGGAGTCGCTCCAGCTGAACTAACGCCTGGACTGATCAAAGCCCTGGACGATCCCCAGGCCACGGTACGCAGGGCCGCGGTCATCGTCCTGCAACAGGCAGGTCAGGACGGTCAAGCGGCGCTGCCCAAGTTACGACACCTTGCTCAGGCGGATCCGGACCCCGTTGTTCGCCGAGTCGCCCAACAAACGCTCGAAATGCTCAAGCAACCGAAATAGATTCGGCGGTCGATCCAGCTGTGGACGCGATGCAGTCTGGCCAATCGGTATCGGCTGCCGGTCTAGGATATAAGTCTCTGCATCCGCCCTCGACCATATTCCTCCCACCACCAGTCTGACCGCGGGTTCGCAC
>BEIM01000288.1 GCA_002898995.1 bacterium HR36 | reverse complement strand
TGCTGCCGTTCTTCCCAAACGGAATTGCCTAAGACGGGCAGGGACACGGGCGACGCCGTACGACGTTGCCGTTTCGAACGCCTCTCACGCTGGTGAGCGCTCCCGGGTACCTGTTGCAGCACCCTTGCGCACAACTGGGCAATTTCCTCGCGGGCAAATACGCCCAGCAAGGCGTCAATGTCCGGCAACTCGTGCATAAGTCTTTCCCGCCAACGTTCTGCCAAACAGCCCGCCACCACTACCGCCCGCACACGCCCACGACGCTTTAACTCGAGCATCTCGCGGATCACCGCCAGCGATTCCTGCCGCGCCGCTTCGATAAAGCCGCAGGTGTTGACGATGACGAGGTCGGCATCCTCGGGGTTCGGCGTCAACGCAAAACCGTCCTGCGCCAATAGACCCAGCATGCGCTCCGAATCCACCGTATTTTTTGCGCAGCCCAGGCTCACGAAGGCAAAGGAAGCCTTCGGCTCTTGCATGCTCGCGGCGGTTCCTTTGTCGGACAAAATTAAGCTCCTTCTAGTGGCGAATTACCGAACTGTTCGCCTGCTCAGCATAATACGCAGCTACTCGGGTTGCGGACAAGCTCGCCGATCTTCGCGGCACCGCAGCGGAACTAACTATCGCCGTGGGCGTATGCCACTTTGTCAGTGCCAACACGCATTGCTGCCAGCTTGCCCATCCGACCCTTGTGGAACGTCCCTGAGCATCCGTCAAGATCAGCGGCTTTCGGTTGGGGACAAAGGATCGGGTTTCAACAGAGGCAGCAAATCCAGGCATACCAGCGGCAAGGCCGATGCGGGGCACTTTCCCATCGCCAGGTGTAAGCGTAATGCCTGGGGTTCGAAAATCATCGTCTGCAGCGTTACTGCCCCCAGATGGGCACGGTGAAGCGCCTGGTGCATTTGCGCTACTCCTACGTTGGCTTCCTCCCGGAGCGCAAGCAGTACTTGTAACCGTTCCCGGCTGCGATACCAATTCTTGCCACCGACTGCTGCCAACGCCGGGGTTTGGAAACAATTCGTACAGGCGCAGATACCCTGCTCCAGACCACGAAAGCTTACCTGTCGGGGCGAAATCTCTAGAACCCCACCTGTCCGGGTGTCACAAATGGCCAGATTATAGTAGCAGGTTCTCGGCACTGACTTCACCAAGCGTTCTGCTTCCGCGAGCGTGCGACATTCTTCTAAAATTCGCCGCAACACTATCGCATAGGGCACACCTCTGGGGTCGAACGAGGGCGAACCGTCTCCAGACTCATACACCTCTAAGATCGCCACGCACAAGCCGTGCTCGTTCATTCCAGAAAGCACACCCACCATCCCAGGAAAACCGACTGCCACAAATGCATAATGGCCTTTCGGCTTATAAATGAGCACTAAGCTGTAGCGGTGAAGATAACCCAAGGTTGGGAAATCGAGATTTCTCCCAAACAATAAGTTTGCATTTTCCGCAGTCTTTGCCATCCCCCGATCAGCCTGCACAATTACCGCCGAGCAATGAACTAAACGTTTGATGTCAAAAAGGGTGTTTCCTGCTAATAAACCTTCGTGCCAATCCTCTGGGAGGTTATCGCGTAAGGCCTGATATTCCTGCCGATGGCGTTCGGGAATATTGGCGAGGAGTCGTTCGCCAACAGCCAGAGTCTCACGCCAAGCCTTTTCCTTCCACTCGCGAGCTACGAAACGTGGCCAAGCGGCGAAAAAAAGGTCGCGGGGATATTGCCGAAGCCGACTAGCAGGCATTGCTCCTAAACGCGCCACCTGCGCACCTATGTCCTGGGGTGTGCCGGCCACTTCTAACACTGGCAACCCTGCTATATAGCGCAACTGTCCAACTTGCCAGCGCCCTTCAGGATAGCGAAATGGCTTATCTTCAAATGCTGATAGCGCGAGCCAAACTAAAACACCACTAGCTATTGTCAGGGCACTAATAATAGTGATGCGTCGGCCCATTTAGTTCCTCCTCGCAGGTGTGGCTGTGCGGCCCAGAGCACGCCAGAGATAATACACTGGAATACCGCTGAGCACAATAAAAAGCCCTGGCCAGGTATAGTTTGGCCGCACGATCAATAAGTCAAGCATAATTAAGCTGCAGCAGGCAATATAGAAAACAGGAACGAAAGGATAACCCCAGACACGAAACGGTGGCTCGGCGGGATATTTTCGCCTCAGGACAAACAGACCGGTTACTGTCATGGCGTAGAAGAGCAGCACGGCAAAAATAACGAAGTCGAGCAACTCGCTGTAGGTGCCCGCAAAGACGAGCAGCGCCGACCAAATGCCTTGCAAAATCAGCCCCGCAGCAGGAACACCGCACCGATTCAGCTGCCCAGCTACGGAAAAGAAAAGCCCATCCTTCGCCATGGCATAGTACAGCCGAGCGCCCATAAGTGTCATGCCGTTGACACAACCGAAGGTCGAGATCATCACGGCGATGGCCATGAACGCCACACCGAATCGCGGAGAAACTTGCTCTAGGACCGCAGTGCCGACACGGTCATCCAACACACGAGCAATGCCGCGCTGATAAGGCGTCGCTTGCCGCCAGCGCTGTTCGAGTTCGCGCTGCAATGCTTGCGCTTCAGCGGTTTGGCCCGCTACCGTGAGCTGGCTGATTCGCTGTTGGGTACTGCGAAGATAAGTTTCCAATTCGGGGTCGGCACGCACTGGCAATGCCACTAGGTACACCAGGTTCGTCAGGATATAGATCACCATAACAAAGCCCACGCCACTGAGCAGACTGCGCGGCAAATTCCGCTGGGGATCGTGGACCTCTAAAGCAGTGAACGTGATATTATTCCAGGCGTCCGCAGCAAATAAAGCGCCCACCATCGCCCCAACCACTACCATGCCGGCCGCTAAGCTCGGCCATGCAACCACAGCATTGACCTCTTGAAACCGAGGCGTCTCAAGCACGCCTGACCAAAGATCCGCAAAATTAGCCTGGATGGCGTTACGATCTGCGGCAAAGCTGAGACCTGCCACAATCAGTAGCACGAGGGCTGCCACTTTCGAGATGGTGAATATGTTTTGTACCCACTTACCTTCTCGTACTCCTAAGCAATTCACCGCCGTTAGCATCGCGATGACGAGCAAGGCCACAGCATGGCCAGCAGTGATCGAATAACGTTGCTTTTGCCAGAAAACCCACGGCTCCTCTCTCCAGGGCAGCGGTAGGGCGAGATAGCGGTTGAAATCCGGCCAATCCACGAAAGTATAGGCCCCCGCGTCCGGATCTATACCGAGCGCGGGAACTAGGACTCCCAAAAACTTAGCAAACGCCACCGCTACTGCAGCTATGGAGCCAGTTTGAATTACCAAAAAACACGTCCATCCGTAAAGGAAGCCACAGAGCGGATTCCACGCCTCGCGGAGATAAACATATTGGCCGCCTGCCCAAGGCAAACGAGCAGACAGTTCCGCGTAGCAAGTTGCCCCTAGTAAAGTCATCATGGCGGTCAGCAACCACACTACTAACAGCCACCCGGCGGAGCCGACATCGCGGGCAATATCGGCAGAAACGATAAAAATACCCGAGCCGATCATCGTACCGATGACCAGCAAAGTGGCGTCAAACCAATTGAGCTGTCGCCGAAAACCTGACTCCGCCATGCTCGCCGCCATACCTTAGGACTGGAATCTGCCGACTGAGAGCCCTACCTTTATCGGCCCATTCAGCCGCGCAGAATCTTCGAGACTATTTCGCGTCGCTGGGTTTCAAGGCAGCGCCGTGGACAGCGGTTAGCACACTTGGTTGGGTTATAAGAAGTCGCCCCGATCATTGTAAGGTGATGCCAACTGGTCGCTGGTTGGCCGTGCCTGGTTGTGCCAGGGATGGATTTCTTTGCGGCTTCCTGTTGCGGCTTATAAGCACTCTCGAGTCAGATCATGGCTTGGGTTTGGGTAACTGAGCCAGTCGGATGTTGCGAAAACTAAGGTTGGTCGTTGGGTCGTGGCCTTGCAGGCTGATGGGACCTGCAGTGAGTTTGGTACCTTGGCGAGCGGATTTAGCAGGAGGGCGCGTGTCAGTATAATCCACGGTCTGGAACCCGTTGACCCAAATGGCAATGTGCGGCCCCTGAGCCACCACCGTCATAGTAAACCATTCGTTGTCATCGGAGACCACGCGGCGTGCGGGTTGGCGATTGTACAGGCCGCCGGTGCCGAAATCCACAGGCTTACTGCGATCCTCGCCCTGCCATTCATTGCGCACCTGTGCTTCGTAGCCGCTCCAAAACTCACCCGGCAGGCAGCGGAAAAAGACGCCGCTATTGAGATGCTTGCCGTGCGAAAAAATTTCCAGCTGCAAGACAAAGTCGTCCCATTCGCCGACGGTTTGAATGTCGCCGGGGCCGTTGGTAATGTTGAGCTCGCCTTTTTCGGTGACGGTGAATTTGGATTTTTTGCCGGGGACTTCTTTCCAGCCTTCCAGGTCTTTGCCGTTGAAAATGGGCTTGAGATTGGTGGGCCGGAATTTCAGGCTGTGCAAGACAACCTGGTGATTGTCGGCCACGGATATGCTGATCGGGGCTGTGGTAGGCGGTTCGGAAGGGGAAAGGGAACCTGTGCGTTGTTGCATTTTCGGGTCAGTAACTTGCCAGGCGGTGGGCTTGCCGCCGGCTATAGTCACCTGCAGCGTATAGACGCCATCGAGAGCGGTATCGGGAGCGCTGAGCGGAATGCCGACATTGCCCACGTGAACGTGCCCGCTGGTGCCGATGAGTTGATATTGAGCGCTGAGTTCGCCATCGGACCAGGCAGTGGTGCAAGTTATCCGCGAAGCTTTATTGCCACCGATAATAAGTCGGCCACCATTGACGGCAACGTCCCCTTCCGTTTTCCAGCCAAAGGTGCTTTCGCCATCGAAAAGCAAGAGCCAGCCTGCTTGAATTTCTTGGCGACTGAGGCGTTTGGCGACATTGGGGTCAAGTCCCCACAGCCCGAAAATAGCACACAAGCACCAACTGGTCGCGATCAGGGCACGGCAGCGCATAGATGATCCTCCCGTGGTCTGCTAAGCTGATTCACCTGGTTCGACGGATTGCGTAGGCAGTGTACAACGATTGGGGCGACTTGCCAACCGCAAGCTGAACCTGGGGAGTCCCATTGCTTGGAACCCTGGCAGCGAAAGCGCGCAGGAATTACAATGCCCACTGAACGGTCGCTGACGCTGAGCAACCTTCCTTCGCTACGCCCGCCCTCAG
>BEIM01000287.1 GCA_002898995.1 bacterium HR36 | reverse complement strand
GAGCTGTTTTTCGGGCGCTGGTTGCGGCGTGCTGGCAGGCGTCCTACTCAAGAGGCGCTCGAACTCTTCCAGGCGGGGCGCGATGATGGGCGCTTCCTCAATAACACCGTTAAGTGCCTCCTGGGTCTTCAGACCGTTACCCGTAATGCACAGCACTACCTCTTCATCTCGCGGAATGAGGCCCTGTTTGATTAGCTTGCGGGCCACGGCCAGAGTAACCCCGCCGGCAGTTTCGGCAAACACGCCCTCCGCTTCGGCGAGCAGAGCCATGGCCTCGGCAATCTCCTGGTCCGAGGCGTCCTCCGCCCAGCCTCCCGTTTCCCGGATCACACGGATGGCAAAGTATCCGTCCGCCGGATCACCGATGGCCAACGAGCGAGCAATCGTTTGGGGCGTCTTGACCGGCTTGTGAGTGTCCCAGCCATTTTTTACCGCAGTGCTAATCGGAGCGCAGCCGCTGGCCTGGGCACCATGTACACAATACTTCTGCGGCGCCACCCAGCCTAATTGCTGCAATTCCTGAAACGCCTTATGCACCTTTCCAATCAAACTGCCGCCTGCCATGGGCACGACCACATGCTGAGGCAGTCGCCAACCGAGTTGCTCTGCGATTTCGTATCCCAGCGACTTGGAACCTTCCGCATAAAACGGCCGCAGGTTGATATTGACCAGGCCCCAGCCATATTTGAAGGCAATCTGTGTACACAGGCGGTTGACCTGGTCGTAAGTCCCCTGAACACGAACCAAACGTGCGCCATAAACCGTGGTGCCGATGATCTTGGCTTGCTCAATCTCTGCTGGGACGAGAATGTAGGCAATCATGCCCGCAGCCGCGGCGTTGGCGGCAACGCTGTTGGCTAAGTTTCCCGTGCTGGCACAGCCGACGGTATCGAACCCGAATTCGCGCGCCTTGCTCAACGCAACAGCCACCACGCGATCCTTGAAAGAAAGCGTGGGAAAATTGACCGCATCGTTCTTGATCCACAACCGCTGCACCCCTAGGACTTCAGCGAGTCGCGGCGCCGGCAATAAAGGCGTACCTCCGACAAACCGCCCTACTGTTGGCTCGTCGTCGAGCGGCAGCAGTTCGCGGTATCGCCACATGGTAAAAGCTCGCCCCTCCACATCCTGCCGACGTACTCGGCGAGCGATGGCCTCGTAGTCGTACTCGACTTCCAGCGGACCGAAATCATCGGTGCAGAAGTTAATCGGTTGCTGCGGATAGCTCTTGCCGCACAGCCGACATTTCAAGCCACGTACGAGGGTTGTCCTCACGGTTTTTCTCCCAAGGTAGACTCGCGGGGCTAGGTGGTGTTTGTAGTTGGCGCGCCCACGTGGCTCAGCGTCTGGAGTTCCCGCGTAGGCTGCATACCTCTCCGCGCGAGGAAGAGCCGGGAAAAAGTGCCCAACCCGACTTGCGAACTCGAGGGGACTGCGTCAGCCGTTTCTGGTAAAAAAACAGCCTCTCCCCGGGATACGAGAAGAGGCGCAAGTATCAGGCTTACGCATCTCATCTCTCCCGGTTCGCCAGCCGGGCGGGAATTAGCACCTGACGCCGAATCACTCGGCCGGTTGCTGTGGCTTCACAGGGCCCGTTCCCTCCGCCACTCTGGATAAGACGCGTTGGCTAAGCTCCCTCAAAGAGCATGGCACACGCGACTGGTCCGACACTTTTCCTTCGATTGTAGAACGGCAGCGTGCGTCAGGCAAGGAGGCGACCGTGATTTTTCACTGCCACCCATTGAGTCGCAAGAACTCGACGCGCCAACGGTAGTGATCCAGCAGACCTTCGGTTGGCCGACCCAGGATTTTGTAAGCAATGTACAGCGCTTCCACACTTGCTAAGCCTTGCTCGGGATCGACAAAAAGTTTCGAAATCCGCGGATAGGCTGTGCGATAGCCCTGCAGGGACCGTGGCGGCACATGCAGGAAATCCCGTGTCATTCGCCGCGCCCACCGCCAGCTGCCGTCCAGAATAAGCACGCCCCGATCCGCGTCCGCTACCGTCAGGGCGGGGCCTTCAGGGTCGAGCCGAATGTATTGACTCAGATCCAGGGCCGACCGCACCGGCCAGGTGACGAAAATCAGATCCGCTCGGCCACGCAACGGCCAGATACTGCATTTTTCCACGCGTTCTTTTGGGTGCCGCACAATCATCGTGGGCGGATAAGCGCGGAGGTTATCCACCAGCCTGACCGTTGCGGTTTGGGCAACACTAGCAGCCGCTTGCTCAGGAATTACAACAACTCGTTTATCTGCCATTGCGTTGAGATAGCTGTTGGCAATACTAATCCAAGGATAATTCCTTGCGAGTCGTAGCGTAGCCCGTCTGCGGCAAGGGTATTATTCGCTTCGAATATCGAGTACCCAATCCCGATCATCAGGGGCAGAGAAACGGGCCTCCTGGTCATTCAGTTCTGGTCGGGCGACTTGTTTTTCACCAGTGCGAGGGTCAAACCATTGCATAGAGGCTGGGTTCGGCAACGCGTCGCGGCGCAAGCGGCAGGTTCCACCACGGGGCAGGTAGGCTACCAGCCAGGTGCGCTCGGGCGTGGCCGCCAACGTGATGAACCGCGTGGCGTCGTTTCTGCTTGGTTGCTCGAGGAGCAATTCTTGAGCCGGCCGCAGTTTCGGCCACGGCCCACTGGAAAAAAACTGTCTGAGTAGCCTCAGGTTGCTAATCCCCTCCGTCTCCAGGCCTGCTGGCCAAGCGGGGATTTCTCCCAAACCTTCGTGCCCCTCAGCACGACCCGGCCGGTCAAGCCAGGGCCAGATGGCATTGTGCCCGTAGGTCACACCTGCCGGCGGCGTGACTAATAATGACCAGTAGGCCGCACGGCGCACATGATACGCCTCGAACGGTTTGCGACTGTGATAAGCAGGGTGGGTTTCGTAGTGTGGCTCCAAGTTGAGGATCGGCTTGGGCGGCTGGTGTTTCCAGGATCGTGCTGGTGGCCCCTGCACCAGCCAACGCAAGTGGGCCTCATTATCCCCGTGCCCCGACTGATAGCCGAGGAAATCTACCCACGGCTCATCGCGAAAGCGGTCCCACACCCAGTTTTGCCCCGACGGATGCAAACTGACCAACCGATCGCGAGGACGCTGCACGAACAGGTTTCTCCCCAGCCGTTTCCAGCGCTCCGTGTCCCGATACGCCCCATCGCCGCCCAATAGCCATACTACCTGATAAGCACCCCAGCGGGCCATCAGATATTCGCACAACCGTTGTGCCTCTGCTTCAGGAAGTGCTTCGCCCGGGTCGCTTGGCAACAACGCCCACAGGAGCACTGGGACGGCCACCAGGTGGTACTCATTGATCCTTGCGATCTTTCTGTCCAACTTGCTCAGCGTTTCGGGATGGACTCGCAACTTTCCGGGCCGCGAGAACACGTGCTGCTGCAGGGATTTGTCCCCGCCTCGCCACTGCGTGGATACAAACTGAATAGCTGTGAAGCCCTGCTTGTGCCGAACCATCAGGTATCGTTCCCAATCCTCAAGTGTTGCTTTCAGCACGCCATTCCACGCGGTGTCTGCCAGCCAGAAAAAGGGTCTGCCGTCCACATGTTCGAGATACGTACCATTGTTGGCCACCCGTAATGGGCCGTGCCGATAGAGCGGATTATCGCCCGTGTACTCCCGCACGCGAAAGTTGCCGCGTAGCTGGTGCAGCCCCGAATCTTCTGGTTTAGCCTCGGTGTTCCAATGCCAAGTGCCAATTTCGTCGGGGCTGAAACGAACTCGCCAGGTGCCTCCACCATCCCAAAACGCCTCCCGAATCTGCTTTTTGCCAGACGGGGCAACGAAGATAACCTCAACGCGGACATCCCAGACCGGCTCCGCGAACTCTCGCCGGGCTTTCAGTACCGCTTCGTAAACCCCCCAGCGCGCAACTTCCGCTATTGGCTCATCTTTGCCTGGCCTGGCCATCACGTTCCAGCATTCGGCGATCCCCATAACAACCAGTGGCACCAGCGGCCAGGTGGTGTGCCAGTACAGAGTCCGCCCAGTTCCCCAGAGCACGCCCATTTATAACCTCCTGATGCTACGCTCCCTTGATTGTATGCCAAAAGCAGCTTTGTTCAGCTACCGACAAGGTTTGCGATTGGGAAAGTCGCTGCAAAGCAGATGTTACGGAGACACGATAAAACGTCCCAGATGGTATTCGCGACGGGGGCAGCAGTCTTGAAAATCAATTCGCCGCACTTTGCTGCGGGATATGGCCGCTCTGCCGTAACTCCGCGGCGCGGGGCAGGTCTTCGATGCGGTTTAGACCGAGCAATTGCAAGAATTTCCTGGTCGTGCCATACAACACGGGTCGGCCCAGGGTATTCTGCCGTCCCACTATCCGAATTAGGCCCCGCTCCATGAGCAGTCGCAACATATCGGCACATTGCACACCCCGGATCGCCTCGATTTCCGCACGAGTGATCGGCTGACGGTAGGCAATGATCGCCAGCGTTTCCTTGGCTGCAGCGGACAACCGCAAGTCGGTGTATGTCTGACGCAGCCGTGCCAACCACGGCCGATATTGCGGCAGGGTGGTGAGCTGATAACCACCTGCGATCGCTTGCACCTGAAAAGCCGATCCTTCCGCTTCCAACAGGCTCTGCAATTGCCGCACCACACGCCGGGCTTCCGCGGCGTCTCGCAAGCCCGCCACCTCGGCCAGACGTTTTGGGGTAATCGGCTCGTCGGCGATAAAAAGCACCGCCTCGACCAATGCTAGCGACGCATCCCGCGCGAATGGCCCGGCGACGATTGCCGCATCACCGCACGGCTCTCGTAGCGGACGCCGCCTGGCAGCATGCTTACTAACCCAGTCCCTCAAATGACATGTTGTCTGGTATGGCAGCACAAACGAGGTACGCCCTGCCAATCCACGCTCCATCCCGACCTCTCTCCGCATGGCCTACATAGCCTCTGGAAAAAGAAAAAGGCCTTGCGCTTCCATCCAGCGCAAGGCGAGCTTTGACTGAGTGCGGCTATTCGCTACCGCCCTGGCTTACACACTACATGCTGAAACTGCTGCCACAGCCACAAGTAGTGCGGGCGTTCGGATTCTGCACATGGAAACCACGGCGATTGAGCTCGTTAATGAAATCAATCGTTGCTCCGTCTACGTACGGCAGACTCTTGCGATCGACCACGATCCGCACGCCGTGCTGTTCCATCAGCTCATCAGCTTTCTCGTTATATACGGTGTCGAGGTCGAG
>BEIM01000286.1 GCA_002898995.1 bacterium HR36 | reverse complement strand
TTCACTTTCGTTGTGTAATTCCAGGGCGCGGACGCCGCCGCCCCACGGCGCACGAACGACCAGGGGCACACTGTAAAGTCCTCGTGAGCGGCAGCGATACCGAGCGGCCATAAGCCCCAGCTGATGCAACGCATTGAACATAAAGCCGCTGAACTGGATTTCGGCAATCGGTCTCATTCCTGCCAGCGCCAAGCCCACGGATATGCCAATAATTCCCGCTTCGGAAACAGGCGTGTCGAAGACCCGTTTGCCGCCAAACTGCTCGAGCAACCCCTCGGTTACACGGAACACGCCACCCTGCCGGGCCACGTCCTCGCCGAAGACGACGACACGGTCATCTTTGGCCATCTCCTGGCGCAGGGCCAAGTTCAGTGCCTGCACCATGTTCCGCACCGCCACCGCTTACCTCCTGCTCGAACTGGAAAGCGCGTCGGCGAATTCCGCCGCCTGCCGCCGCTGCGCTAGCAAATCGGGAGGCAACTCCGCGAACACAAAATCGAACATTTCCAACGGGTCAGCCTGTGCGGCTTCGGCTTCGGCTTGGCCTACCGCCGCTTCGAGTTCTGCCAGGAGCTCCTGCTCTAACTCCGCCTGCTGGGATTCCGACCACAGCCCGCGCCGCTCCAGATACAGCCGCCAGCGTTTCACCGGGTCGCGTTTTTCCCAAATCTGGCGTTCCTCCTCGCTGCGGTAACGCCTGGGGTCGTCAGCGGTGGTATGCGGCCCAAGACGATAAGTAAGGCACTCGATGAGGGTGGGTCCCTGTCCCTGTCGGGCACGGTACACCGCTTCACGGGCTGCCACATAACAGGCCAGCACGTCATTTCCATCCACGACAATGCCGGGAAAACCGTAGGCAATGGCCTTTTGGGCTAATGTCTCGGAGCGCGTTTGCAAGCTGCGGGGCACGGAAATGGCGTACTGATTGTTGATACACACAAAGATAACAGGAGCCTGATACACGCCAGCGAGATTGCAGGCTTCGTGAAAATCCCCCTCTGAAGTCGCACCATCGCCGAAGAACACCATGGTTACTTCACCGCTATTACGAATCTGCGAGGCCAGCGCAACGCCGACCGCATGCAACGTCTGGCTCCCCACCAGAATGGGAATACTCAGGATTCGCAATTCGCGGGGCCAGAACGCTCCTTCCTCCAAACCCATCCAGTAAAGCAGGATATGCTTCAAAGACAGGCCGCGATACAGCAGCGCCGCGTTTTCCCGATAGCAAGGGACAATCCAGTCGTCTGCGCGCAACGCCAACACACAACCCAGGGCGGCCGCTTCCTGGCCGTAACAGCTAGGAAAGGTGCCCAGGCGACCTTGTTGTTGCAAGATGTGCATGCGCCTGTCTAACAGGCGCGTCAGCGTCATGTAACGATGCACTCGGAGGAGCAAGTCGCTAGGCAAATCTGGTTCCAGTTCGCGATCGACATTGGCGTTTTCATCCAGGATTTGCAGGTACTCCACACTGAATTGTGCCAGTTGCTTGCGGGGCATGCACTCGTGCGCCTCCATTGTCGCAATTCAGACCAGCGAGGGATTCGGCCAGGGCTATTGGTTCGGCAAGCTTCGTGGCCGGTTGTTGTCAGAAGGCGAGGGTTTCACGGTTGTTGTATCGCTCCGTGAGGTCATTGCAAGGCAATTTTGCCTCGGGCGCCATCGTTTTGGGGTCAAAGCGGCCATGCGCTTCCGCGTGCTAAGGACCATCAGCGTTCAACAAACTCCCCCGCATTTCTTAGCTGTGCGACAGGTTCGCTTCCATTTCGTAATTGACGCCGCGGGGAAACAGTTGTCAGGTCAATCGGCCTTTGCAATAGAATTGCCGCCGCACGCGGTTAGGGCTCCTGGCTTTCGTTACCTGGCTCGACACGGATAATCTCCGCCACTTCTTCGGGTAGAAACAGGCGTGGTTCGGTTTCGGTCTCCAGAACCAGGCCGTCAAAACCCATTTCGCGCAACCGACCTCGATGCGTCTCGCTGCCGGTTGTCTGCAGCATCACTTCACGCCCCCAAACGCCACTATACCACCGCCAGGCCGACTCCAATTCTTCCGCCCGCCCGTGCAGCAGGGCGACATAGTTGGCATCCAGGCGATCAAGTAAGCGGTTGCCAACATTTTCCACATCTAAAGGTTTTTGTGCTAGGCAAGCTAACGAGGTTGCTTGGTCGAGGTGATGTTGGGTGAAGAACTCGGGCGGGATGTTCACATTGAGGCCGATGCCGATTACCGTGCCGACGCTTTGCTCCACCAGGATACCGCACACTTTTTTGCCGGCAAGTAGCACATCGTTGGGCCATTTGATGCGTGCCTGGCGGGTGATAGATTGGTAAATGGTTTCGCAGACGGCAACGGCGGCCCAGGCGGTAAGGAGCACCGGCCGTTGCAATCGCGGCGGCGGAAACACCAGCACCGACAGCAGCACGGCAGTCCCAGGGGGCGACAACCAGCTGCGCCCAAAGCGTCCGCGGCCCGCAGTCTGCGTATCGGCCCAGATCGCCAAACCGTGGTGGGTTGCATCATGGGCCAGGCTGAGTGCGAGAGTATTCGTGCTCTCGACGACATCGTAACGCCAGACTTTCGCGCCGACCTGCCGATGCGGTACTGAATACTCGCGTTTCATCACGGAGTTCCTGGGCGCATGTGTTGCCCTGACATGTCCCCTTGCTGCGTGTGCCAGCCGGGCAATAATGGACGGTGATGGCTGGGGAAATCTTGGTGGGTACCTGCGGATTCTGTCTCGCCCAAAAGAAGTATTATGCGACTTTTCCCGTCATCGAAATTCAGCAGACTTTTTATCACCCTCCTGCTGACCAGCATGTCCAAAAATGGCGCCAAGCGGCGCCGTCAGACTTTGAGTTCACGCTCAAGGCCTTCCAGGCCATCACCCACCCGCCGCAGAGCCCGACGTGGCGTCGCAGCCGGCTGTCGGCTGACGAGCGAAAACAGGCGGGCAGTTTTCGCGACACCCCGGTAGTGCGGCAGGCGTGGGAAACGACCCGGCGGCTGGCCAACATCCTCCGCGCTACCATCGTCGTTTTCCAGTGCCCGCCCCGTTTCGCCGCTTCGGACGAACACCTGCATCAAATACGTTGGTTCTTTCGCTGGGCCGAGCGCGACCGTCTGAAGTTTGGCCTGGAAGTGCGCCATCCCAGTTGGACAGATGATCTGCTGCGGGCATTGTGTCGGGAACTCGAACTGATCCATGTGGTGGATCCATTCGTCCGCCGCAGTGTAACCCCAGCCCTGAAGTATTATCGCTTGCATGGCATTGGCGGATATGATTATCAGTACAGCGACGCCGAATTGCGCCAATTGCTCGGCTGGTGCCAGGGGCGACGCATTTACTGCATGTTCAACAACACCTACATGCTGGAGGACGCGCTGCGTTTCCGCCAACTGCTCGGACACGCGCTATGAACCGCTGGCGTTGGCTATTGCTGGGTTTGTGTTGGCTTGGGCCGATCCTTATCCTGGCCGGTCTGGGGGCCTGGTGGGTCTGGCAACATCCCTGGGGCCTGTGGTTTTCCTGGGGAATATTGGCTGTTTTTATCCTCGGCTACTTCCTGGCCTGGCACTGGCAGAGGCGCTATTTGCTGCTGCCCTCTCCCAAGCCAACGGAGTTACCCGGCTACTGGCAGACGCCCGACCAGCAAGCCTGGGGAGTTGTGCAGCGGTGCGCCCAGGCCGTGGAAACCACGCCGCTGGAACGCCTCAAGTCCCCACAATGGTTCTACGATACTGCGCTTCAACTGGCCCAGGAAATCGCTGGCGTTTATCATCCCCAGAGCGCCGACCCCTTTGGCCATTTGCGCATCCCCGAAATCCTGACGGCGGTCGAATTGGCGGCCCACGATTTGTACCAACTCGTTATCACTTATGTCCCCGGCAGCCACCTGTTGATGGTGCAGCATCTTCGACAGGCGACCCAGGTTGTGCAATGGTATCGCCGACTCAGTACGGTATATTGGGCCGTTTCTGCTGCTCTTTCCCCTGTTCAGACGGCCGCCCGCTATCTGACGCAGCGGGTGGGATTGGCGCCCCTTCAAGAAAAACTGCTGGGGCAATTACTCGGTTGGTTCGCCCAGGCTTTTGTGTATCGCCTGGGATGGTATCTGGTTGAACTGCACAGCGGCAGGCTGCAGGTCGGAGCCGACCAATATCGCCGGGCGCTGGCGCAGGGGCGTGTCCCAACCCCGTGGAGTCGTGAATTAGCGCTCGATCTTGCCGACTCCGCTTCCACTGACACTCGATGGCAACCGGATTTTGCCTTGCGCGTGCTCGTCGTGGGACAGGCCAAATCGGGCAAGTCGAGCCTGGTGAATGCCTTGCTCGGTGCCTGTCCCGCTCCGACCCATGTAGTCACTCCCACCAGCGGGTTTGCCGAGTACCGCCGCCAATACACACTCGCCGAGTCTCCATCGCCGGCTGGCCGCCAAGCCGCTGGCAACAGTGAGAAAACGCCCCACACCTTTTCGCTAATCCTAGTGGATTCTCCCGGCTACCCGACGGAAGAAACTTCCCGCGACGAGGCAGCAGCTTTCTGGCAGCAGGTACGCCAGGCGCATGTGATTCTGCTCACGTTCCACGCACGCCAGGCAGGTCGGCAAGCCGACAGACGATTCTTGCAGGAACTGGCTGAGCATACGGCGACCGCAGCGCCATCAGGTGGCACGCCCCCTGTGCTCGGCGTGCTTACTCATGTGGACTTGCTACCACCCGTCCTACAGTGGCAACCGCCTTACGATTGGCACCATCCCCAACGCGACAAAGAACGCCACATCGCCGAGGCCGTCGCAGCCATTCGGGAGCAGGTGCCTTTGCAGCAAGTGTTCCCCATGTGCACCGCCGTTGGCAGAGTCTGGGGTGTAGAGCAGGTGATTACGGCCCTGGTCTCGCTCCTGCCCCAAGCACAAGCCCAGGCCGTGCTCACTACCTTACTTGCCGAGCCGCAAAAACACAAATGGTCCCGCTTGCTCAAACAAGTTCGTTCCCTGCTGGGCCAGGCCTGGCGTATAGTCCGGCCCTAGCGATCTCTGGGAGAAACACGCAGTTCTCGTAAGCGCTGGGCAGTCGAATGTATAGCGTTGGACCACCGGAGGCGTGAACAGCGCCGGCGGGGAGCGTCAGCCCCCCGTGGTTCGGGAAACGCGTCGGTAACGATGATTACCACTTGGTCGCATGCGGTCATCGCGCGGTACAGGAGCGGGGGGCGTCAGCCCCCCGTGGTTCGCGCATGCACATTCGCAAGGCTGATACCGCA
>BEIM01000285.1 GCA_002898995.1 bacterium HR36 | reverse complement strand
GGATTATACCTCTTTTACCATGACCTGCCCAAACGCAATCTGAAACCGACTCTCGAAAACCACGATGCCTTCCTGGCCTTCAGCAGACGTTTCGTGCACTGGACGGATGACAATCCCAATTCAGTAGCGGCTCTGGCGAGCGCACTGCGCCTGGATTTCAAACCGCAGCGCATCCTGGTCTTTTTCCCGGTAGAACTGGAGCGTGCCCTGGCCGAACGCGAGCTGAGCTATCGGGGTCTGACCGAGGATGACCTCGAAAAGCGTCAGCTCATCACGATTTTCCGCGTCCGGCGGGTCGGCAATAATTATCAAATCGAGGTCGTGGATCAGCGCCCCCGTCGGCCGGGCGATTAGGGCTTGGGCGTTACATAGGAATCGAAGACGCGAACCTTCTTCCAGTTGGCCTGGTTCTCCTCAATGAATTGCTTGTGGCGGGGATGTTCTTGATAGCGGTCGTGGGCAGCCTTGTCCTTGAAAACGATGTGCAACCCCACATCAAAATCGCGGTCGTTGACCGGGCGATTCAAATCTTCCGCAAGTACACCGGCGGCGAAAAATACCGTCCCTTCATGCCCCGAAAGATACTTGCGGCAGGCCTCGACCAGCCGGGCTTTGGCTTGCGGCGAATTGTCCTTGAGGGAGAAATACACGTTGTGCGCTAGCCACTGCCCAGAACCTTGTGCTTGCGCCTGCAAGGCGTGGGCATCCTGTTGATCGCCCGTTCCAAGATACCAACCGGTAAGCACCCCAGCGGCAAAAACCAATCCTGTACCCAGCATGCTGATACGGATTCGCTGCATGTAGCTCCTCCTGTAATCTCGATACGGTGAGCAAGCTCATGGAAGTCGGCACATCCCGAGGTCGCAGTGCTTCTCGCGACTAAGCCGCAGCGCCGACGACTTATGGTCTTGTACGAAATTGCCGATGGCAGGGAAGAGGCGGAACCGCCAAGCGGCGCAAGGAGTGTGGCTGGATCTGCCGACGACGGCCCAGAGCCGTATCGTCGGTGTGTTTCTTGGCCACGCACAAGTTGCTTTTGGCCAGCGATCGGGAAGGATTGATCGCTGCTGGCGCACTCCGCTCGGGCGACGTCGGCAACATTGCGAGATCAAGAAAACGCCGAGAGGGAACAAATGTGTCCAGGACATGGACGCTCGGAATGCTCCTGGCGCTTGGTGTATGTGGCTGTGCCGCATTGAATCCGAAGAACTGGCATTGGCCTTCCAGCAGCCGCAACACTAGAAGCGCCCCAGAGCAGAATACAACGCTGACGGCACCGAGCGAGCCGCCTCCGCCCAGTCCGGCGACGTCCCCCGGACGCACCATGTCTCAGCGAGGCAATGGCTTGCTCGCTGGGCAGGTCATGGACGCCTATTACCAGCGTCGGCCGTATTCACTGATTCAAGTCAGCCTGGCGGACGGTGGCGAGGCTCCACGTGAAGTGCAAACCGATGGTCAAGGCTATTTCGTTATCCAGGGACTCAAGCCAGGGCAGCGGTATAAGTTGTTAGCAAAGTCCCGCCTCGGCGAAAGGGTCCTCACCGGCGTGACCTACGCCACGCCTCCCAACGTTGTCGTCAACATCATCGTCCGCGAAGACCTCCAGGAAGACGCTGGTCAGACCCCACCAGCCAATTCCGTTCGCCGCCACGATGAACCCACCCAACCGGTCGGCAATCCACAAAGCTGGCGCGTGCCCGCCAATGACGTTGATAAACCCTGGGCACCCGCAGGGCTGCGGCACAGCACGCCGACAGTTCCGCCCCTCCAGCCGTCCAGTGGCTTTTCCCCGTCCAATCCGCCGCCAGTGGTGCCGCCTTTGGTCGTTCCTGCTCCGAGCGTGGTCGGGCAAAAAAACCAGTCTAATACCCCAATTCAGCCTTCCGCCAACCAAACCGTGCCGCTAGCGCAGTTTAGCAATCCTGTTCCTTGGCCGGGAGCCAGTCCTTCCAAGCCTGAGGAACGGCCCCCTGCTCCGCTGCGCGTGCCGGGCTGCCGATTCCTGGCAAATCGTCTGGATGATTTCGCCTTGCTCGATGTGCACGGGCAACCGTTTTACTTCAGGGAATCCCCTGCCCGTTTAACGATTTTGGACTTTTGGGGCACGTGGTGTCGGCCATGCTTACTCGCGCTGCCGCATTTGGCCGATCTGCAGCGGCGATACGGTTCGCATGGTTTGCAGGTCATCGGTATCGCTTATGAAGACGGTTCGCTTGCCGAGCAGCAGCAACGGGTCAATTTTGTCCGACAGCGAATGGGCCTGAACTACCGTGTGTTGCTGGGTGCAGGCGAGAGTTGTCCGGTCAAGCAGCATTTTGGTGTTCAGAGTTTTCCGACGGTGGTTCTTCTGGACGCCCAGGGCAACATTCTTTGGCGTTCCGAGGGCTTAGACACGCAGCAACTTGCCCAGCTGGAGTATGAAATTCGTCGCCGGTTGAATTAGGAACGACGCCGACGGTTTGTTGCCCGGCTCGTAGGGGGCGATTCGCTAGAGGCGTGCCTCGCCGCGTTACAGGTCCCTTAGCGAAATCCCGAGAATAAGTGTGCGGCTATTGCCTTATCGGGATGGGCGCTTGCATCCGCCGCTTCGTTTGGGTCGCACCTCTTCAGGCGAATGGGTTATGTTACAGCGCAACTTCCGGTAAAAAGAAAATGGGGCCAGCCCTGAGCCAGCCCCCGTTTTTACTCACACTGTCGAAGCGCAGGAACTGTCCCAGATTACAGAGCCGGACAGCGTTGTGCGCGGCAGCTAGGCCACTTTGCCCGCGGTTCAAGTTTCATTGCGTCGAGGCAGCGCGGACCTCAGCCAAGTTCGGTTCTGGGAAAACCACACGGATTTCACTGTTTGGCCGCACTATGACCCGCCGGCTTTCTTCGTAGCGCTGCCCGTTACGCACCACCTCAGCTTTGAGGATGTAATAGTAAGTCTGGTCAGGCTGCAGCGCGGGGGTAACGAATGTGCGCACGGGTTTGGCTTCGGTGCGAATTGGCCGGTCGTCCACGTACAGCGTGGCATCGGCCGGCAACTCCACAATCAGCCGTGCGCGGTTCGGAGCTAAGGCGGGTTTTTCGGGGGCGGCTTCTTTTCCGGGCTTGCTCTCGGGTTTCACCTCGCGCGGCTTAGCCGGAACAGTCTCGATCTGCCGCCCAGGCGGTGCATAGTAGGCCCCCGGCGGAGTTACGCCGTAGCAACCATAGCAACCGTGGCAGCCAAAACAGGTCGCATATGGTCCGCCATAGCAGCCATAGCAAGCGTACACCACTGGTACAGCAGGCACGTAATAAACGCCATGACAATATCCGCTACACCAGCCCGAACACCACCCGCTACACCAACCTGCGCACCAGCCCGCGCAGTAACCGTGGCAGGCGAACCACCGATGATGCCACAACCACGTCGGCGTGGAAGCTTGCGTAGCCATCGCTGTCAGAAGCACCACACTGTACATGTTGTCTCCTCCTTTTGCTGGGTCTTTCTGTTCAGGCAGCGATTCTTCCCCGCAGTCAATTCCATTGTAGCCTAGGAAAACTGTGCGTCAATAAACAAGCTAGCAAAATTATTCAACAGGCGCCAGCACCATCGTTGTTGCCGAACTGCGCCCTGTCTTGGGCAATTCCCCGATCTCCAGAATTTGCCAGATACCCTACCTTTTCAGCTTTGGTCAGGCCAACCGATAACGAATACGAGACAACTCTCACACCCATTCTGCCTACGCTCAACTGTTGGCCGTCTGATGCTCGGCGCACACCAGCTAAACCATGCTATCGCGCTTGATTTACAGTCGTACACTGCCCACTACGCTATTACCGCCCACTGCGGGCTTGTGCCCACCGGCGGGATTACGCCATCCCGCTCCATCTCGATTGCTGCTTCCCTTACCGCTTCGAACCCGCTTCGCAAGGTATCCAGGACCTGCACTACCCCCGGCAACTCCCGCCATTGGCGATTTGACACCGCATGATGCGCATACTCATATAACCGCAGGAAAGAAGCCGCCACTTCCCCAATTTCTGGATTCACTCCGCTAATCAAACCCGCTATTAGCAGTTCCGCCCGCTGCCACAACCGTCGGCAAGCGTCGGTATCTTTCTCGGCTCCCTTCCTGCTGACAGCCTGCAATTCATGCAGCACGCAAATCGCCTCCTCTAACAATGCCAACACAATATCCACCCGTGTCCACTGAAAGCTGGCCTGCTGGGTCCATTGATACGGCGTCACGCTCTCAGCCTCCCTTTTACTGGCGATTGAATCTTGGGTTCGTGCTCAGCAGGGCCTGAAATTGCATAGTGAGCATATCTCCCAAACTGCGTAATTGCGCCACCATACTTTCCAGCCGGCGAAACTGTTCTTGCAGCGACTCCCGTTGCTGCTGAATGAGCTGGTTGATTCGGTCCATGCTTTCTTGCAAGCGCTGCGCTTCCCCATCCAGGACATCGCGCCCACTTTTGATTTGGCCATGGAGTGGGTCCAAAACTTGCGTTAGATAGCGATCCAGATTCGCCGCCACTCCTCGTGTGAGCACCAATTCTCCTTCTGCTCCAGAAACTAACTGGCTGTTAGTTAATGTTACCTTGACTTGCAATCCAGAAGTGTATCGGTTATTGTCGTCCCCAATCAACAGCTGCCCTACACCCCGCGCTGTTTCCGTCTGGCCATTGACGATAAAGACACCTGCGACATCCTGTCCGCTGTCTTGTTGCCCAGCATTAAACCCCAGCACCGCCAGCGCTGTACCGCTAATCAGATGAATCTCCGATCCAGCCCCGTAACTTTGCGATACGATGCGTAGTTTGCCACCCTCGACGAGTACGGATACCTTTCTTCCGTCGCGCTCTGCCGCTTGGTTAATGCGGTTCTGCAATTCCTCTGCTAGGCGTTGGCGCGTATATGTTCCGATAGCCAAAGTGATGTCATAAACCTTGCCATCTATCCGGAGGCTGAGCTGATTATTGGTGCTGTCAAGCACCGTACTGGCACTTAGCGGATTCGCGGCCAGCACTGTAGCTTGTTCTGCTGCCTGCGTAATATCTACCCGAATAGGTATTCCGCTACTATCCGTTCTTGGACTCCCAACCATAAAAGTAATCCCCGCACTACTGGATTGCCCCGTAAACGCGAACAACCTCCGCACATCCTCTAAAGTAATGCCTGATACCTGGCCGTTTAGCACCTGTTCCAGACGAGTGGAATTCACTTCAAGGGTGCCTTGATCAGTTAAGGTGAACCCAAGAGCACTGAGACGGTTCGCCTGACTGGGCAACCCTGGCATGACGCT
>BEIM01000284.1 GCA_002898995.1 bacterium HR36 | reverse complement strand
CAATCTCCCGCGCCAACTGATCCCACGGCTTGTTGTCGGCGACACTTTGCCGCACATACTGGTAAAACGCCCACACTGCTGGTTGCGGTAATCTGCGGCTGGAAATCAGGAGCAAATCCGACCACTTATACGCCCAATAATCCACAAACTCCGGCCGTTCCAGTACCCGATCCACCAGGCGTGCCCGCTTGTCCGGCGAACGATCCGCGAGGAATTGTTGCAGTTCATCAGGAGTAGGCAGCAGTCCGATAGTGTCGAGATAGACGCGGCGGATAAACTCCGCATCACTGCATAGTGGAGCTGGCGGAATCCGCAACGCCTGCAGCTTTTTCAGCACCAACTCATCAACGAAGTTATGGCGCTCCGCTCGGGCAAAAACATCCTCGCGTACCTTGTTCGGGAACGGCACAACGACCTCGCTTACCGCCACCAGGTTCGAAAACCAGACCGCAATCCCGGCTTCTCCTCGTCCGCGAACCTGCACTAAACCGTCATCATTAACCACGGCTACGCTTTCCTCGGCACTGGAAAACTTGGCCCAATGGGTCACATCGCGTTGCCGACCATCGCTGTACGTCGCCCGCACTAGGAGCTGGAATTTGGTTTCGGGACGCAGTACCAGTTGCGCGGGCAAAACCTCCAGCCGCACAATTTGCGGGTCGTTTTGCCTCGGACCAGGTGCACCGCTAGCAATCCAGTCGGCAAGTAAGCGATATTCGGGTGAATCGAGATCCAGCCGCAGCCCGCCTCCGTGGGCCACTGTCATGGTCGGCTTCATCAGCACCAGGCTGCGATGCGGTTGCACCAGGTCGAGTCGCCGCCCTTGCGCCTGGCGTGTCAGCACGAAATAATCTGCGTCGGGATCGTAACCCCGCAGCGAGAGTTTCAGGCCGCCTTTACCCGCCATAGCTCCGTGGCAGGCGCCAGAGTTGCAGCCCGCGCGCGTGAACATGGGCAATACTTCGTTGCGAAAACTTGGCCCCACTTCTTGCATCCCGCGCACTACGACGGCCAGGCGTAACTGGGTTCCATCCGCCACGCTCACGGTCAAGGTCGCTTGCCCATCCTGCTTCGGCCAGACAACGCCCTGCTCGTCTACCGCGGCGATAGCAGGGGGATTGACCGAAAACTTCGCGGCTGCGGTCCTTTCCTCGACAATCTGGCCATTCTCCACGACCACGACGATCACGCGTTGCCGATCGTGCGGGCCAATCAACTCGACCCGCTCGGGTAGCAAGCGGTATTCTGCCGCCCGGGCCGGCCAAGCCAGTCCAAGCATTAGCATGCCGAAAAACCACCGCATTCTAGTGCGCGTGAGCATGGGTCAGGACTCCTGCAGTTGTATAGCTCGCAGTGAGAACCTGGGCCAGGGCGTAGTCCCCATCCGCCGGGCTAAAACAATTCCCGGATCGGTTCGACGGTGTAATCCACCAGCGGGATGGGACGGTTTTGCGGGCCGGGAAGCTCGTGATGGATATCAAGGCCGAGGGCGTGATAAAGTGTGGCGGTGACCTCCATCGGCGTTACAGGGCGCGTCTTAGGCACGTGGCCGAGTTCATCCGATTCCCCGACAACGCGTCCACCCCGGATTGGTCCACCGCCGAGGATGATTGTCCAAACGCCGGGATGATGGTCTCGGCCGCCCGCGGGATTAATCTTGGGTGTGCGGCCGAATTCGCCCATCGCCGCGACGATCGTGTTGGCCAACAGCCCGCGCTCGTGCAGGTCTTCCAGCAAGGTGCTGAAGGCCTGATCGAAATTCGGCGCCACGAGCTTGGCCATTTCCTCGATGTCCGTGAAGGGCCGCGAACCGTGGATATCCCAGGTCACCTCGTCGAAGACCGTCTCAAACATGTTGATGGTCACAAACCGCACACCCCGCTCGATCAGCCGCCGCGCCAACAAACAGCATTGCCCAAACCGCGTTCGCCCATAGCGATCTCGCAAACTGGCCGGCTCCCGAGTGAGGTCGAACGCCTCGCGGGCTTTGGCACTGGTCATTAACCGATACGCCCGTTCAAAGCTTTCTTCCATTTGCTGCACCTGCGGGCTCTTCTCGAACGCGGCCAGGGTGCTTTCGACGGCTTGCCGAAGCTTCTGTCGGCGCTGGGCCCGCACAATCCCGAGATAATCGGGCGGCAACAAGTCGGGTACCTGGAATTTCGGATCGTTAGGGTCGGCATTGACCACGAAGGGGTCGTAAGCCTTGCCCAGGTATCCTGCATTTTGGCCGTGAGGCATGTTTCCGCCGGTACGCCCAATGGGACGGGGCATCAAGACGTGTGCGGGCATTTCGCCCTTTTGTCCTTTGAGGTAGCCCAACACGCATCCCATGTGGGGGTGTTCAATGCCGCCGGTGAACAGCCGCCCCGTTTGCATGAGCTGGTGGCCAGTGTCATGCACCGCCGTGGCCGTGTGATACACCGAACGGATCAGCGAATACTTGTCGGCGTGCCGCGCCATCTTTGGGAAAATCTCGCTAATCTGGATGCCGGGAACATTGGTGGCGATCGGTTTGAACGGGCCGCGAATCTCCGCAGGGGCATTAGGTTTCGGGTCCCACGTGTCAATATGGCTCGGGCCACCCACCAGGAACAAGAGAATGCAGTTGATGTCCTTAGCCCTGGCCGCCCCCTGCGCTGCCAAGGCTTCCCATGCCGGCAAACTGAAGCCGAAGGTCGTTAGCGCCCCGACATGCAGAAAGTCGCGGCGCGTCAGCCCATCGCAAAACCGCACACTGCGGCACGCATCGAAGCGCAACATCACTTATTCTCCTTAGGTTTGGCAGACACTAACCTTCTCGGCAGGCAGGTTCTCTTTTTTACCCTTATGAACCGCTGGGCAAGGTGTCAAGTCGCATTATTTCTGACTTATCCCGACTTTTTCCGGCGGGTGGAACAACTTGGGTGGTGTCCTCCAGGCGGTTTTTCGCGAAGGAGTTATGGAATCTCTCACTTTGAGAAGCCTGCGAGCACAAGGAGGGAGCGTCATGGCAGCTCGGACCGTCCAGTGTGCCCCGGCAGGTTCTCTCTAACGCGCAGAGCAGATACAGGTAGGTGACGTCATGACACCCACGGACGTCCTGACTTGACCGAGCGTTGCCTGCCTCGTCGCGCGCAACTGGCAGCTCGACACGCGGTGGGCGAAGTATTACGTATGCAAAGTAAACGACCTGGGCGTGCACAAATGGCAACTCCGTACCAGCGGAAAACAAAGCCACGCGTAAGGGCTCATCGTGTGGAGCTGCGCAAATGGCAGCTCCACACTCTCGCCCACCTCGTGTCCGCGGCCATTTGCGTCGGTTGCGTGAGTTTGGCGGAACTTGGGAGATTGTTAGCCAGGCAACGCCAAGGCTTGGCCTAGCACGCCATCAAACGTGCGTGGCGGTTTATCGCAAATACGGGTGTGCGACGGAGACCGGGACAGAATGTTTATATGCAGCCCCGAGGTGGTTTGTCGCTAAAAAGTGTATACACCCCGAGGTGGTGATGACCGGGCCGCTGCAGTGGCTGTTTGCGAATCGCCGACGCTGGCGGGTGATTTTCAGAAACTAAGTGTCCTGTCAGTTAAGGCTGTCGTGGCGGTTTGCCAGTTGCCGACTGTGGAAAAAGCGCCCCTTGATTGGGCCCTGGACTGGGTCGTCATCGGGGCATTGCGTACCTGGGTAGCATAAAGACCCTGCTGCACACAATACAATCCATTTCTGATAGCATGGGCGTTGCGTGAGTTGGAAGCATAAAAAGCCAGTCTGCGTTGTTTCTGGCAGGCTTGTCGCCGTCCGTGAGTTGCCTACCTTCCTAGCCGCAGCCGTGAGCGAAGGCCAAGCCGTTCCGCTCCTCCGAGTCAGTTAGCGGCACGGCCAACTGCGCACCGGTCAAAACCGTCTCGAAAAGAACCTGCTGCGTGCCTTGCGGGTCACGCTTATCAGGCGGACGGGGCGCTTCGACCGCTTGCCACTAATATTAGTGTTGGCCCACTGGTTGTTAGTGGCAGTCGGGCTGGTGGCGTTGACGTGGGGGAGCAGCAATTTGATGCAGAGATACACGTCTCCAGGCCTGTGGCGTGTTTTTAGATAACGAGCAGGGGCAGAGTGATTAGGAACAAGGGCAGCATTAACTGTCTCCGGGCGCCGAGCGCCTTTTTCATCGGCAGCAAGATGTTCACCCGTGAGAAAGCCCGTGGTCTCTCAGCACTTACCGCTCTGGGCGATGCTCTTCTCGAAGAGGCACAGACGGCGGGACTGTATCAGCCCAGATAGAGCAAGTATGCGGCCGGTCGGAAAAGGCCCAGCCTACCACGAAGTGGCCACCGCATTGCAAGCACGCGCTATCAGGAACCGCAAGGACCAGACTACTCTTCCAGCCGGCTCGACAGAGAAAACAGTACCGTCGTGTACGATCCCTCGCCATGACGGCTAAACGATCATCGCTGACGAAGCGGGAAAGGTTTTATGACATAGCCCAACTACTGGAGTGGTGGGGCGATAGCCGATGTGGCTTGTTTGTTATGGTACAGGCGGAGCACGTTGATGTTTGGCTGCATGACATTAGATCAGTACATATCGTGCCCGTACAAACTTGTTGTGCAATGCTGGCCCACCGCTTTGAGAGTACGTGGGGGCTGAGGGAAGCAAGAAGCGGCCAAGAGTTATGAGATGAATGTGGCCGCCTATCTCTGCGGTTCCAAGCTGCCGGCGATTTCTTCGCTCACCTCGCAAGGCGCGCTTCCAGGGCATCGTTCAGATATGCCACCACTGGTTTCCGCGACAACTGCGGCACAACTCCTTCCTTTCCAAGGCTAGTTGACCCTCGCCTGGACCCGGTCTCTCCCCTTTTTGTATTATTACTGCGTGCCAACCCCTGCTTCCGTTGGTCACGCTTTTGCTCCCTCTAGCGGCGCAAGCCGCGCTTGGTCTCACCATGGCACCATCCAATTGTGATGATTAGCCCCATTGTCAGTGTGCTATCTAACGGCAGAGTTGTCGTCCCTTGCTTCCACGATGGCACACAAGCGAAACGTGTCAGCTTATTGCACCTATTGCACATCAACTCGACCAGACGTGAAGCTGGTACCCAGCTTAGCTCTTACACTCGCAAGCATATTAGCTGCTTATGACAACAGGTTTGTATGCTAGGAGGATTTTCTCCAACTCCGACTCGAAACTGGGTATGTCACTGACACCCTCCAGTCCACTTTGGGGAACGGGCAGCAGTTTCAAACCCACGCGATCAAAACTCGTTCGAATACTCCTATACCTTGCGGTTTCATCCGGCCGAGTCA
>BEIM01000283.1 GCA_002898995.1 bacterium HR36 | reverse complement strand
CGCGGGGACAATCTCTTCGGTATCCCCGGTAGATACCAAACGGACCTGCATTTGTGGCACATCTATGACACTGGCACCGACCGACTTGGTGGCATACGTACTTTTGCCCCGCCCACCCCGTGGCGTGGTCGCGACACCATTCGCCATCGGCAGGAGCTCGGAGAGGATTGGACCTTCCTCGGGCAATTCTCCTGGCTCAGCGACCGCAATTTCCTGGAACAATATTTCAAGCGTGAATTCGATGAAGACATCAACCAAGAGACTTTTGCCTACCTGAAATGGCAGCGCGACGATTTGGCCGCGAGCTTGTTGGTGCAACCTCACTTGCGCGCTTGGGTGAACGAAACCTCCTGGCTGCCCCGCGGTGATTTCTCCATTCTCGGCCAGGATATATTCGAGACGCTGACCTGGTTCTCGCGCGCGAGCGCTGGCTACGCGATATTTTCGCCTAGCGATGACATCCCGGCTGGGTTTCCACTAGTACCGATCCCGGGCGAATTCCTGCGGGTACGCCCCTTGCCACCCTCAACCGATTTTCCCCATTCCGGCCGGCGCGAATTGGCTCGGTTTGACTGGTGGAATGAGCTGGATTGGCCCTTCCAGCTTGGCCCGTTCAAAATCGTGCCTTACGGCTTACTTGACGCCACCTGGTACCAGGAAACCCTCACCGATCCCGACGGCACGGCTCGTTTCTATTATGGCGGAGGCGTCCGTGCCAGTTTGCCGTTGACGCGGATCTATCCCGATATCAGCAGCGTCATGTTCAACGTCAACGGTATCGCCCATAAGTTGGTTTTCTGGACCGACTACCGCTATGTGCACTCCGACCGCAACTTCCGTGAACTCATCCTGTTGGATCGCCTCGACGACGACGCCACCGACCAGGCGCGCCGCGATCTGAGGACCTATTTCACCACGTTCTTTCCGCCAGGCTCGCGCGAGTTCTTCCTGGCTACTTCCCCGTTTTTTGATCCGCAACTGTACGCACTGCGTCGTGGCTACGAGTACAGCCCAGAAACTCTCGATGATCTGCAATTCCTCCGTTTCGGTCTGGATCAACGCTGGCAAACCAAGCGAGGCTTTCCCGGGCAGCAACACATTGTGGACTGGATGAGTCTTAACGTGCGAGCCACTTACTTCCCGGATCCGAACCGCGACAACTTCGGACACAGCTTCGCTTTCCTGGAATACGACTACACCTGGCACATCGGCGATCGCACCACTTTGGTCAGCAACGCTTGGGTCGAGCCCTATGCTGACGGTGCCCGCATGTTTAATCTCGGCGTCTTTCTTGATCGGGGTGAGCACATGTCGTTTTATCTCGGCTATCGCATGCTCGATCCCATTGGCAGCGACGCGGTCATCAGCAGCGCTACCTACCAACTCAGCCCGAAATGGAGCATTACTTATGCCACCACCTACGACTTTGGCATCAGCCAGAACCTTGGCCAGTCGTTCATCATTACACGCACGGGCACCGATTTGCGCGTGAGCCTGGGTATCAGCTATAATCCGCTGACGAACAATTTTGGCGTTGCCTTCACCATCCTGCCCACCCTTGCCCCACCGAAGCTGCATCATATTTCTCTCTCTGGCATGTAAACCATCAGGAGGGGCAAAGTATGGTGCACGCTGGGGCATGGGGAGCGCTGGTGCTATTGGTCGCGCTCAGCTTCGGGTGGATTCTCACCATCGCCGAAACCGGCTTGAGTCAGCCCAAGCCGTCGGAAGTGGGACTCCCACCTGGTTTGGTCGCAGCGGATGCGCAGGTGAGTGTAGCCGCGAGTGTCTGTTTCCTGGAAGGTCCGGCATTTGACGGTGAGGGGAATTTGTTTTTCAGCGACATTGCCGGCAACCGCATCCTAAAAATGAACCCTGCGGGGCGAGTAAGCGTGTTCCGGGAAGACAGCGGGCGCACTAACGGCAACACGTTTGATGCCCAGGGGCGTTTGCTTAGCTGTGAAGGCGCGGAGTTCGGGTCGGCCGAAGGCCGTCGCCGCATCGTTCGCACCGACCTCCAAACGGGTAAGATCGAGGTGCTCACCGACCGTTACGAAGGCAAACGCTATAACAGCCCCAACGATATTTGCGTGGACGTGCATGGCCGCATTTGGTTTACCGATCCTTATTACGGTCCGGATCGCCACATCCTGGAAATGGGACATGAGGCGGTTTATCGGATTGATCCCGACGGCAAGGTAACGCGGGTGCTGACGCAACCGGCCATTCAGCGGCCCAACGGCATTGCCATTACCCCAGATGCGAAGATCCTCTATGTCGTGGACAGTCATCCCGCGCCTGGAGGCAATCGCAAAATCTGGGCCTTCACTGTCCAGGCAGACGGTTCCCTGAGCAACCAGCGGCTGGTGTATGATTTTGGTCGCGGGCGTGGGGGTGATGGTATGCGTCTCGATATGCAGGGCAATCTCTGGGTTTGCGCCGGCGTGCTGCGGCCACGCGGCCCAGGCGAAACTGCGGAGGTGCCACCCGGCGTTTACGTCATTTCTCCCCAAGGCAAACTCCTAGGACGCATCCCCATTCCCGAGGACTTGATCACCAATCTCGCTTTCGGTGGCCCCGAACGCAAGACTTTATTTGTGACCGCGGGCAAAACCGTTTATCGTATTCCCGTGAACGTCTCTGGTTACGCCCTTTATCCACCGCTGCGATGAAGCAGTATTACCGCAGGCCACCTTGCCACGGCATTGGGCGCAACCAAAATTTTCTTGCAGCGGTACAAGTTTACGGATATATTAGGCTTTGGGGGATGGGCTAAGGTAATCCCTTGGAAATTCATTTGCTCCCAGGAGGTCTTGCTATGTTTCGACGAGGAGTGCGGCACTGCGGATTTACGCTCATCGAGTTGCTGGTGGTAATTGCAATCATCGGGTTACTCTTGGCCTTACTTTTGCCGGCGATCCAGCGCGTGCGCGAGGCCATGAATCGTGTGCGTTGCCAGAACAATCTGCGTCAACTGGGTATTGCTTTACACCAATGGCACGAGGTGTATGGTCGGTTTCCGCCAGCGCACCGTGGCGCTAATTATGGCATTCCGCCACCCCCTTACACCGAAGACCAGTACCATTACTTTTACAGCTGGATGGCCCGCATCACACCGTTTATTGAGCAGGACAACATTCACCATTACCTGGAGCAAGGAAACTATTTGAAATGGCCGTGGTGGGATGGGTGGTATTCCGGCGGCAGTGCGGGGGTTGGGCAAGCATTAGGCGGTATTCCCTTGAAACTAATGCAATGCCCATCCGACCAACGATCCCAACTGATCACCACCTACGGTGGCCATCCCGTCGCACTCACAGCATACCTGGGCGTCAACGGAACCAACCAACTGGCCTTCGACGGCATTCTGCACGTCAATGCTCGAGTTACCATGGGCGAGATCGTTGCAGGCGATGGCAGTAGCAATACGCTGCTGGTAGGAGAAAGGCCACCCTCGGTGGATTTAGTCTATGGATGGTGGTTTGCGGGTAGCGGCGACTATCCGTATTTCGGCGCCACCGACGTGTGCCTTGGTGTTAACGAGTACAATCCCGCCAATGGTCAGACCTACCTTTACGGCCCTGGTACGATTCAAGACCCGCAAAACATCCACCGCTGGCATTTCTGGGCGTTACACGTGGTCGGCTCGAACTTCCTCTTCGCTGACATCCACACTCGCTCGATTCGCTATTCGATCAATAACACCGTACTACGGGCTTTGGCCACATACCGTGGCGGGGAGGCAGTGAGCGATACGGATTTGTAAATTGCATTAGGGCAAACCTGCAGGCCTGCCCCTACGGTACAGCGCATCCCGATAAAAGTGATCAAACCCATCCTGAGGCAGACACATGGGGCTGCCTCTACACCATTCGGGCACACATGCTGGTCAAACCCCGACAGGATTGATCCAATGCAAGCGAAAGTAGGCATTTGGGCACTGTTGCTTGCTTTTGTGCTTGGCTGGTGTATCGGCTGCAGTGAAGGACCCACCAAGCCGGCTGCCACTTCGCCAACCCGTGCAGAGCGTTTACCCCCGGGACCACCCGCGCCAGAGCAATAATTGCAGGCGAAGCCTGGACTGCGTTCGCTGCGAAATGTCCCACGTGTCGCATGGGACTCCTCGGGAATGTTGGCGTCAGTTCGCGTTGACACAACCCTGGCAATGCGGTAAGGTGCGGCGTGCTTGGGTGCCATCTGTCGGGGAACGCGCATTCTGGCAAAGGGGCCGAACCCATGCAGGTGCCACTTTTCGATTTGCGGGTGCAATATCGGGGCTTGCAGAAGGGAATCGAGGAGGCCATTCGCCGGGTCTTGCAATCGGGCCGGGTGATTCTTGGGCCGGAAGTCGAAGCGTTCGAGCAGGAAGTGGCGCGGTATGTGGGCGTCGGCTACGCTGTAGGATGTGCTTCGGGAACAGATGCGTTGCTTTTAGCCCTGAAGGCGTTGGATATTGGGCCGGGCGATGAAGTGATTGTGCCTACCTTTACGTTTTTTGCTACGGCTGCGGCAGTGATGCGGGCAGGTGCTACCCCAGTGTTTGCGGATGTCGAGCCGGACACAGGTAACCTGCGAGCAAGCGAAATCGCCGATCGTCTCACCTCCCGCACGAAGGCGGTCATCGTCGTTCATCTTTTCGGACAATGTGCCGATATGGAGCCGATCTGGCGCTTAGCCGAGCGGCACGGTTTGTACATCATCGAAGATGCGGCGCAAGCGTTCGGGGCGGACTATCAAGGCAAGAAAGCAGGTACGCTGGGGCATCTGGCTTGTTTCAGCTTTTACCCGACGAAGAACCTGGGGGCGTACGGCGATGCAGGCATGGTCACGACCAATGATCCCGAGTGGGCGGCGCGCCTTGCGCGCTTGCGCGTTCATGGCATGGAACCCAAGTACTACCATACCGAGTTAGGCTGGAACTGCCGACTGGATGCCTTGCAAGCGGCCATTCTGCGGTTCAAACTTCCCTGGGTGGACCGCTTTGTGGATGCGCGTCGGGCGATTGCCCGGCGTTATCATGAGCTGCTGGCTAGCGAGGAACTTGGCTACGACGTGATGCCACTGGCGATACGCAACTACGGCAAACATACATTCAATCAGTTCGTGGTGCGTGTTGGCCGGGGGCAGCGCGATGCTTTGATGCGCCACCTGCAAATGCATGGGATTGGTACGGAAATTTATTATCCACTGCCTCTGCATTTGCAACCATGCTTTCGCTCGCTCGGTTATCGGGCGGGTGATTTTCCTGTCAGTGAACAGCTCTGCCAGGAGGTGTTAGCGCTACCGATGTACCCCGAATTGAGCTACCAACA
>BEIM01000282.1 GCA_002898995.1 bacterium HR36 | reverse complement strand
AGTTGAGCGTTGCAGATGTAATTGCTGGCCTAGAAGCCAGGACCAGAGGTTTGAAACTGGGCTAGGGCGTCGTAAGTTTGGCGAGGTTTATCGGCAAGCGCGAATAACGTTCAGCGTGCAGTACACAGCAGCCTTGAACCTGAAAGCGCCAAGTCGGCGGCCAGCGAGCAGAAGATAATCGCAATTTGGCCAGCCGATCACACATTTTCGGCCCTTGCATCGTGATTCTACCCGACGGTTGCGGATAATGGCACTTAGGTCGCCTCCCGCAGTCTAGGAGGCTTAAGCGTCCCATCCGATACCCTTGACCAGTTGAGAAAATCCGCTCATAATCAGACAAGACAGGCAGTCGCCAGGCGGATGGTGACCTGGGCGAAACCCTCCGCCTGCCGGCTGCCAAGCGAGCCGCTGCCCACACTGGTCAGCAACTGTCGGGCCGCCATCTGCTCGCCGAGCAAGCGTTCTTGCACGACGCTTGTCCGAGAGATCGCCAGTAGAGAATTGTCCAGGGCCTGGATTCCTTGCAAGAGGCGAGTCGCTCGAGTGCTTTGGCCGCAGATGGCAAGGCGTAGGGTAAATCGAATTACGCTTGGCAGCGCCGGGTCCCGCCTTTGCGGTTCGCCCTGCCAGTGGCGTTGCCTATTTGTGGAGGGAAGGTCTCTTGTTCGCCGACAGTGCCATTCGCAGTACACCGCCAGCCACCGTGTCCAGTCCCGATGCCTGGTTACAAGAATGCCAGGAGGCGATAGGTTACCGATTCGAAAATCTTGAATTGCTACGTGCGGCGCTGACGCATGTCTCCATGGCCGCCAGTCGGCTAGGCTCTAATGAACGCCTCGAGTTCCTCGGCGATGCTGTTTTGGGGCTAATTGTTTGTGAACGGCTTTATGAGAAATTCCCTGAGTATCTCGAAGGTGAGCTGACGAAGCTCAAATCGTTCATCGTAAGTCGGCGAGTTTGCGCGCAGGTGGCCCAGACTCTGCAATTAGAGCGGTTCCTGCGCGTCGGGGCGGGTGTAGGCCGGTCGGGCAGTGTGCCTGCAAATTTACTTGGCGATGTTTTCGAGGCGATCATTGGAGCGATTTATCTGGATGGGGGACTGGAAGCAGCCAAGGAGTGGGTGCTGCGGCACATGGGGCCGATAATCGATCACATCGGTAGCACGGCTCCTCTCGAAAATGCCAAGTCGCTCCTACAGCATCTCGCCCAAAAACAACATGGCGTAACGCCCAAATACGAGGTGGTGGACGAAAAAGGTCCCGAGCACTCCAAATGTTTTCTGGTAGCCGCGGTCGTTGGCGAACAGCGATTCCCGCCAGCTTGGGGACGCAGTAAAAAAGAGGCGGAGCAAAAAGCTGCGGCCAACGCGCTGGCCCGGTTGCATCATCAGCCACTTCCCTATCCTAGTCAAGCCTAGTCGGCCGAATCGATACCCAACAAATGTCTGGCGTTTGCAGTGGTCTCGGCAGCCAAGGTTGTGGGTTCGACTTGTCGCACCTGTGCCAGGCATGTGAGCGTATGGACTATGTGAGCAGGCTCATTACGTGACACTTTACCACGCAACGGCACTGGGGTGAGATAAGGGCTGTCCGTTTCGATGAGCAAGCGCTGCGCGGGAATCCGTGCCGCCACCTGCCGCAGATCTTCCGCGTTTCTAAAGGTCACCATGCCGGCAAACGAAACATGCAAGCCCATGGCCAAACCGAATTCCGCGGTGGCCCACTCGCCACTGAACGCATGCAGGATCCCCTTCAGCGAGCCGTGAACGTCGTAATCCTGTTGCAGTATCCGCCGCAAATCAGCCTCAGCCTCGCGGCAATGAATCACGATGGGCCGACCTGTTTGCCGGGCCAAGGCAAGATGCCGCACGAAATACTCCTCCTGCAATGCAAAAGGTGTGTAATCCCAATAGCGATCCAAACCAGTTTCGCCAATCGCGACCACTTTGGGATGCTGGGCCAGTTTCTCAATCTGCCACCAATCTTCCGCCTGCGCCTGGGCCGCATAATTGGGATGAATGCCTACCGCTGCCCAAACCATTGGAAACTTCTCAGCCAACCGAATTACGGCTTCGCTAGACGCAGCGCTAATTCCCACCGCGAGAATCCCAATTACACCGCCATCTTGCGCCCGCTGGATCACCTGGGTCAGGTCGTTTGCAAAGGCGGCATCATCTAGATGAGCATGGGTGTCAAAAAGCTGCATTCGATGACTCACGCTGCCGGCGCGCTCGGCGCACTACTTTTTGTCCCGTAACGCTGATATAGATTCTCCAAGGCGGTCAGGTGGCGTCTCTTCATCTCCAGCATTTCTTTCGCCAACGCCAGTGCTTCGGGGTCTTCGAGTTGGCGGACGTCTTTTTCCAACTCCTGGATCAGCCACCGTTGATACGCGACCAGGCGCGGCATCAAGTGTGCCAGGGACACGTAATGGCTTTCGGTGAAGCGTTCGTCAAACACCGCCGTCGCCAGGATTCCTTTACGCCGTACAATCAACTCCGCCAGACGCTGCAGCATCCTTTGTTCTTCATCAATCACGCGACTGATTTCCTTCCAGACCGCCCGGCCGTCTGCATCCGTCCATATCCAGGCGTCTTTGAGATACTGCAAATACGAGACTTTCTCCCGCGCGAAGATGCGGTTCAAGACGGTCAATGTTGGCGGTAAAGAGAGGGCTGCGGCACTCATCGCGACGACACCACCACGCCCGGATTGATTTCGTGAAAAGCGTTTACCGCTTTGTGCGTTCCGTTCGCCAGCGGGTCCCAGAAGAAAATGCCGATCGTAAGCACCAGTGCCAGCAATCCCGTGTACGCCAGGGCCAGTGGCGAGGTCGGCTTGGTAACAGAAATATCCCTCGGCTCGTGAAGCACCATGACTTTCAGCACGTTGACATAGTAGAACAGGCTGAGCACGGTGTTGAGTAGGCCCAGAGCCAGCAACACCAGTAAACCCGTTTGCTGCTGCGTTTGCCAGGCGTGATACACGGCAGCAAAGATTTGAAACTTGGCCATGTACCCTGCCAAGGGCGGAATGCCTACCAGACTCAACAGGAAGACGGCCATGGTCACCGTCAGCCAGGGCGCGCGATACACCAGCCCGCTGTACCCCGACAAATCCTCGCTTCCCACCAGGTTACGAATAAAGGCCACAACCGCGAACGCACCCAGGTTCATGAAGAAATAGACCGCCAGGTAAAAGAGGGACGCCTCGACCCCTTCCCGGGTCAGGGCGCACAGCCCCATCATCATATACCCGGCATGCGCGATGGTTGAATAAGCAAGCAGCCTTTTGAGGTTAGTCTGAGCATAAGCGGCCAGATTGCCGAACGTCATGGTCAGCGCCGACAAAAATACCAAAGCGGGGCCAAGGTACCAGCTGACCTTTGCCCACCAAGCGGGCATCAATTCGTGGCCCTCCAACCGCATACCACCAAGAAACGCCACCAGCACTCGACCCAACAAAGCAATGGCGGCTCCTTTCGACGCAACCGACAAAAACCCCGCTACTTCGGCCGAGGCTCCTGCGAAAACATCGGGGCACCAGAAATGGAAGGGCACCGCCGCCAGCTTGAAACCGAGGCCTGCCAGAATCAGCAGCAGGCTAATCAAGGTAACCGCGTCGAATTGCTGACTGCCAAACGTCGCCGCCACCGTTACTGCGACGTCGGGCAGGAATCCTGTGCCACATTTGCCTGCGAGCATGCTGATGCCATACAGCATCAAGCCGGAAGCCCCCCCGCCGTACACCACATACTTCAGGGCCGCCTCGCTGGAGTCGCGCCGCTGCTTCAAGAAGCCGGCCAACGCATAGCTCGGCAAACTGGCCATTTCGACCGCAATGTACACCATGAGCAGATGGGCCGCCGACGCCATCACCATCATGCCCAATGTCGCCCCAATAAGCAGCACATAAAAGTCAGCAGCGTCGTCGGGGTCGGGCACTCCGCTCAGCAGGCACAATGCTACAAGGAACAGTCCGAACGCAGTCAGGAACAGCCGCACGTATACCGTGAATGCGTCATAGGCCAGCATATTGCTGAACAAATAGCGCGTTTGACTCAAGCCGCTACTGGTGGGCTCCAAACTTTGATCGGTAACCCATTGCCACCATGACACCACCAGAGAAAGCCCCAGAACCACTGCCGCCAATCCGCCAAATGGCACTTTCTCGCTGCCGCGGAACATCCGCACCACCAGCAGCGTGATGATCCCGATCACCAGCACGACCTCCGGCCCGAAAGCCAGCAGGTCCCGACGCAGCGATGAGACCAATTGTTCTGGTAAGGTCATCCGGTCCTCTTCTACTCAGTGGGTCGAAGCCTTTTGTCAGGTTGCTGTTCCTAGTATCGAAAGAAACGCCAACTCGGCTGCTGGATGTACCCCGGCTGCGAGTGGTACGTGGGCGGCTTCTTCAAGATATAAAGGTGTAAAGGTCAGCGCCCACCTCCAATCCTCCAGGGCACAGCTCCTGCCCAAGCGCTGTTTCTGTTTTAGTGGCGCGTTGCCCCTTGACCAGATCGCAGTCCTCCTTTTTAGCGCACGGTCAGAGCGTAAGTCTGGCCTGCTCCTGGCTAGTTGAAGGGATGCCATAACGTCGGACTGATTACGCCAGCTGAACGGCTGAGCGCAAGCGCGCGACCCCTTCTGCGATGCCCCCCGGATGCTGGAAAATCGCGGAAGCAGCTGCGAGAACGTTAGCGCCGGCTTGCACAGCCGCCGGGGCAGTATGTTCGTTGATTCCCCCGTCTATTTCCAGGTCGCAAGGCGATCGCAGTTGGTCTATTTGTTGGCACAAATGCCGCAGTTTCGGCAGCACTTGGGGAATAAACGTCTGGCCACTGAAACCAGGATATACGCTCATCACTAGCACCAGGTCGAGCTGGGTAACCCATTCGACAACAGTGTCCGCAGGAGTATCAGGGCTTAGCACCAAACCTGTTTTCTTGCCCAGCTGACGGATCACGGGCAGGCAACGAGCCGCGGCATCGGGGATTTCCACGTGTACCAGTAGATAATCGGCACCGGCATGGGCGAAGGCTTCCAAGAAACGCCACGGTTCGCTCACCATAAGGTGGACTTCCATCGGCAATCGCGTGCACCGCCGCAACGACTGCACCACCGCTGGGCCAATGGAGAGGTTGGGCACGAAATGGCCATCCATTACGTCAAGATGCAATCGGTCTACACCTGCGGCTTCCGCTTGCCGTACTTGTTGGCCAAGTCGCGCGAAATCTGCTGCTAGGATGGACGCCGAAATCTCTATGTTCCTGTTGGGCATTGAAGGTTTCCAAATGACTTGGGCATCGCTGTTGG
>BEIM01000281.1 GCA_002898995.1 bacterium HR36 | reverse complement strand
TGAGATAGCGGTAGTCGGCTGGGGCACAGCGGTTCCCGGGCATCACGTAAGCCAGCAGGAAGCGGCGGAATGCTTGCTGGCGGTCGCCGCTCCCGCGCTGCGGCAACGAGAGCAGCAATGGCGCCGAATCTTCGAGCATTCGGGCATACGCAAACGGCATACGGTGGTCACCTCGCGAGACGTGATGGCGTGGCAGCACCCGTCCTGCACGCACAAGGCTACTGACGGCTCTCAGCCGGGTGAGAGTGTTACCCCGCAAGCCACAGCGCATCCCACTGCCCCAATCAACGGTGCACTGGGGCCGAGCACCGCGCAACGTCTGGCTCTTTACATTCCAGCCGCTGCACAACTGGCAGTGCAGGCGGCACAGCAGGCCCTAGGCGAAGCGTGCTGTTCTCCGGCCGAGGTGACGCATCTTATCACCGCCTCGTGCACAGGATTTTATTCTCCTGGCGTGGATATCCAGTTGCTGCGCCAGCTTGGGCTTCGGACTCAAGTTCAACGGCTGCACGTCGGCTACATGGGTTGCCATGCGGCAGTTAATGCTTTGCGAGCTGCGCAGGGGTTCCTCGCCTGTGCACCTGAGGGCTGCGTGCTACTGTGTTGTGTGGAACTGTGCAGTGTGCACTGGCAGCTCACGTCCCAGCCCGAGAAATGGCTGGGCAATGTGCTGTTTGCCGACGGTGCTGCCGCCCTGGTCTTGCGCCGTGCAGCCGGGGAGTTTTGGAAGCTCGCGGACTCGGCCAGTTACCTGCTGCCCGAAACCGAGCATCTCATGGCCTGGATGATCGGAGATCACGGCTTCGAGATGTATCTGGCCCCGCAGCTACCAGGGCTATTGCGCCGCACTGTGGGAAGCTGGGTGGCCGATTGGCTCCAGCGACACCGCCTGACTCTTGAGGACATTGCTTCTTGGGCGGTACACCCTGGTGGGCCCAAGATTCTGCAGGCTGTCGCCGCAAGTCTGGGACTAGCTGCCGAACAATTACAGGCCTCCTGGCAGGTGCTGGCCAACTACGGCAACATGTCCTCCCCCACTATCCTGTTCGTCCTGAATGAGCTTCGCCGCGCCCAGGCTCCCCGTCCCTGCGTGGCATTGGCGTTTGGCCCTGGGCTGAGCCTCGAAGCCGCTTTGTTCGTTTGAGCAGATTCTCGCGTCAGGCATGCCCGGCAGAGTCTCGCTCACGAAAGCTGGCTCGATTTTCCGGGCTTAGCATGAGGTTGCCTTTCGGCGTCGCCCTGCATTTATGGGGATGCGCTGAAATAGCGGTGGCACGCCGCCAGCATCCGCCAAGTGTAAATTGAAAAGAAGACCGCTGCTTCGGAGCCTAGGGCTAACGCCTACTTACTGGCAAAGCGGTCTTGCGAACCACAGCGCCAACGCGGATGCGACAATGCCGCCACCAGTGCAGGTGATTTTTCTGGATGCCGTGGGTACACTGATCCAGGCGCAACCGAGCGTCCCGGAAGTGTATCAACGTATCGGTCGCCTTTACGGTTGCTCACTGGAGCTCGAAGAGATTGAAAGGCGTTTTCGCGCCGCCTTTCGCCGCCAGCAGGAAGTGGATCGCCGGTTCGCTTGGCGTACGGATGAGGATCGTGAGCGGCAGCGCTGGCAGGCGATTGTTCGGGAGGTGTTTGTGGAGTTGGCCGATACTCAAGAATTGTTTCGGACTTTGTGGCAGCATTTCGCCCGCGCGGATTCGTGGACGTGCTATCCCGAGGTCGCCGATTCGCTTGCCCGTCTCGATGCGCTGGGCTTTCAGGTGGGAATTGCTTCGAATTTCGACCAACGGCTGCGCTGCGTGTGTCAAGGGCTACCAGCGTTGCGACCCTGCCGCTGGCTTATGATTAGCAGCGAATTGGGTTGGCTGAAACCGTCCCGGGCATTTTTCCAGACAATAGCCGAACGCCTCAGCGTGGCACCTGGGCGGATTGTGTACGTGGGCGACGATTACGAGACCGACTGCCTGGCCGCACAGCAAGCGGGCTGGCATGCCGTCTGGATCTGTCGCCATCTCGCGGTTGTACCAACAGCGACGTACCCGCATGTTCGGCTGCCTTCCCAAGCCGAACCAAGCACGCCAACCGAGCGAAAGGCAATCAAACCGCAGCGGCCTGCCGAATCTCATCGGTTAGCTGACAGTGAAGCGACAATGGCAAGTGAACAAACCGGGTACCACGCTCTCGACCAGAACCGCCGTCGCGCTGGGGAAAGCGAGGTTGCGCCAACGGCTGAGCCGATGATCACACGCACGGCCGAGTGCCCCGTCATCGCAAGTCTGGATGCCCTGGTTCCCCTGCTTGACACGCTCGCTTGATCGGCACTTGGGGCATTCGCGCAAAACAAATCCCGATATAGCTCCACCTTCCCTTCGTGATGTGCTGTGGTTAGGGCACTTGGCGGACAATGCGTCCTACCTTCCCGACGCCACATTGCAGGAATGAGTTCCAGCGAGAACTTTGCACACGCAGGGCAACTCACCGACGGACATAATGCATCATCTGGGCAACAAATTGTCAAGAATGCGAGCCAATGTGTTGAACGGTGTTTTGGAAACGTTGCCGGGCATTTCGCAAACACCTCAATGTCATGGGGACAGCTGGTGGATTCCGAGCACTTGCGCTAGCTAAGGAACGAACGTGTGCTTATGGGCTGACTTTGGCTTCCTCAACTTTGAGGCCCAGACTAGTGGCACGTTCGCGTTCGGCCAAGAACTCCCAGGGCGTGCCGGGATGTTCTTTGAGGAGAGCCTCCAGAACCTTATCGCGTTGCCGCGCCCATTCCCGTGCTTCTTTTTCCTGCACGCGCTCTGCGGGAACAATTTTCCAACCGTTATTCTTCTCGGGATTCTGCAAAGTGGGGTCGCGGCGCAGGCGGTTGCCGATTACAAAGTTATACTCGCGGTACAGTGCCATCCGCCCAATGAACCGCGCGTACACCAAATCGAAATTAGCCCGCCAGCGAGGCGTTTCCTGCGCGTAATGAGCAGCCCGAACCTTGTCCAGATGCTCCTTGAAACTGGATAAATCCAAATCAGCGGCGGCCAAGTTTTCCTGTTCGCGCATGACCTGTCTGCGGAAGTTTTCCACGTTGCTATCGGCCAGGAAACTCATACGCAATTGCTGCTCGTGTTTGTCGAGCAAATCGAGCGCGTCAAAAACCGCCTTGCGCAGAGGCTTGTTATCCAGCATGGCTTTCAAGGCATTCATGTCGGCATAATCAGGCTTGTATTTTTCGACGTCTTTGGCCCAGAACGGCGGCAAGGCATTGGCATACATCTGCCGGCCTTTGCTTATACGGGCCCGCACCTCCTGCAGCACCAGATCAACAAAAGCAGGATCTGCTGGTTTTTCAGGCAACGAGGCCAATTTCAAGGTGACCGCCTGGGCCAAAGGATCGTTCGGGGCAGGTCCTGGCCCAGCCCCAAGTCTGCCAAATAGCTTTGGCTCCTGCACCAGGCCTCCCAGACTCTTCAAGTACGCCTTCACCTCCGTGTTAATGCGTGTGTGCAACCGCAACAACGGCAAATCCCATTCAGGGTAAGGCTCCGCCTTTTCCAGAGCCGCGCGGTTCCGCCGACCCTGAATATCGGGCCCCGTGTAAGTGCTTTCGTTGATCATGTGGAAAAACACGCTGCCCACTAATCCGTAACCGCCGAAACTGTAGGAGAACTGGTTCGCCGAGCAGCTCAGCCAGACCAACACGCCTTCGGGCACGCGCGCCATGGCCTTTTCCGCTTCGGGGTCCAACGGCATCTCCTTACCCCGCAGCACACCCTCCTGCGGGTCGAGGTGGGCTACGTCCAGAATCACTACCCTGTGCCGGGCTTTGCACTGGCCGAGTTGCTGATAAACCCAATCCAGGGACACGAGCTTTTCCGGTGGGCTGTCCAGCTTCGCGTCAATAGGCGCCAAGTAAACTTTGCCCTCGCGAACCAGAATGTGGCCTACGTATGCTAACAAAATGCTGTCCTGCGGCCGCGATTCTTCGCAAAAAAGTTTGAGGGTCTCTTCAATGCTAGCCTTCAACGGCGGACTGGGACTTTTTTCAGCCACATCACTAAGTTCCCCAATACATTCGTCACGAAATCCCATGTTCACCAAGCGCCGCCGAAAAGTACGCAATCCCAGCGGATCGTACTGCGCCTGCTTGGCCCCACCAGGTTCTTGCACTTGAGCGCCGGAGTTGACGGGATTCAGATAGAAGTAGTTTTGAATGCCGATGAGCAAGGCACGACCATCGAAGGAACGCTTCTGCCCGCCCGAAGGTTTGGCCGGGCGTACAGAACCAGGCTGGGTCGGGTTGGTGTTTGCCGCACCCTGCCCAGTATCGCCCGACGGCTCGTGCGGAGCTTCGTCAGCATCCGTTACCTGAACTGGCGAGAAAACTTGCTCCATCGTGCTCCGCCAGGCCGACAGGGTCGGATGTAATAACGGCCACAGGGCAACAGTTGCCAACGCCAAAGTCGCCAGGAGCATGCCCGCTATTCCCAGCTTAATCCAGCGCAAACGCCGGCGGCGGAGCAGGATTTGCTCGTACAGCGAAAGTGGCGGGGCGGACGGAGCATTTCCTAAGGCGGTTGACGCAGGCAGCGGACTTGCTGGGCTGGCTATCGGTTGGCCTGGCTGCGCAGATGCAGGCAAACCGCTGGACAGGTTTGTGGGTACAGGGAAGGTGGGCGGCGATTCGGCTACTGCGCTCGAGACGACCGGTGCAACAGGCGGTACACCCGCTACGGACGGGGACACGTTTGCTACACGCGGCGGAGCTTGGCAGCTGGGTGCCACATTGCGATGACCGTTGACCTGCAGAGGAGCCGAAACGGCGGATGGAATCGCTTCGCGGAAAACCTGCCCGCACACTTTGCAGCGCAACAGCAGCCCCCGCCAGTCCGCGGGAATGAACAAGACCGTGCGGCAATGCGGACACGTCGCTTGACACAAGACCATCACTCAGCTCCCCCTTTGGGGCATCCTACCCTTGTGACGATCAATGGCAGTGTGCGGTTCCCCTGCTTTGTGGGCATGCAATCATCTAGAATAAGTGTATGCGAGAGTTTACCAGCAAAGAACTGCCGACTAGCTGGCGTAAGCAGCGATCGCTTGCGAGGGCTCATCCACTGAGCTTGTGCATTGTGGTAGGGATCGGTCTAGCCGGGCTGGTCGGCACGTGTTGGCCAGTTGAGAAGAAAGCCGAAATCTTGCCGGGCCAGCGTATCACATTAGTGGGCCGCATGAAACTCGATGAGGCCCTGGCTCGCTTCAATGAACAGGCCCGCTGCGTTGGTAATCGCTTGGAGGACCTGCGCCCAA
>BEIM01000280.1 GCA_002898995.1 bacterium HR36 | reverse complement strand
TCACACCTGACCCTGGGCAAAGATGGCTTCCTTTATTTCTCCACGCATCGTGGCCCGACCAATGTAACCACCCCACAATTCCATTACAAGGGCGATTGGATTATCCGTTACGATCCGAAAGCCGACAAGGCCGATGTCGTCGCGCATGCTCCGTTACCGAATCAATGCCTGCCCACGGGCTTGCTCGATCCGGAGCGCTTGATTTATTACGCAGGCACGGCCGACGGCGATCGCTCGGTAGGGCGCGTAATGTTTCTGGCTTACGATGTGGTCAATCGCAAGGTCCTCTATAGTGACGAAGCTGGCCCCGGCCGGGCGATCATTCTGGCCCGTTCCAGTGGCAAAGTTTACTTCCACCCCGGCCCTTATCAACGGGGCCGACGCACAGGTTTGGTTTGCTTCGACCCCGCCAAACCGACAAAGCCGACGCCTGTTCCTGCAGAGCTTGGTTTGCGCGCCGCCAGCGAAGAAACTCCCGAAGGCAAGGTCTATACTGCCGACGAAGGGCAACTCTGGGAATTCGACACCCGGCGGGAAACTGCTCGGCTCCTCGGTAAGGTTATCGTCGGCCAGGCCGACTATATTACTTCCTTAGCTATTGACCCAAAAACCTGGCGCTATGTCTATTTCGTGGCCGGCGCTCATGGTGGTGCAGAACGCGATGGTTCACCGCTGGTGCAGTATGACATCAAGACCGGCACCACTAAGGTTATTGCTTTCCTCCATCCGTTTTACTGGAACAAGTATGGCTATGTGCCCATGGGCAGCTATAGTGTTTCGATTGCTCCTGAAGGTGATAAGGTCTATATTAGCTGGAATGGCTATTACGCTGGCCCACCTCCTCACACAGATGGGCCAGCCGGGGAACGCCCGCTGCCCGCCCGCTATACTTTCAACATTTGTGCCTTGACCATTGTTCACGTTCCCGACTCTGAACGCCAGCCCTAGTCCCTGCCTAACTCTGCTAAACCAGCACGCCATCTTGTGATTCGGCAGCGGGGAATTAGTCGCTCCCCTAACTCTAATCTAGCCCCATACTAATACAGGCTTGCCCATGGCTATTCATTTACCGCGACTTCAGCCAAGCTCTGGCGATGCCTTCTAATATAAGTTTAGTCAGAACAATGGACGGAGGCGAAGGCAAAAACTGGATCGGAAAAATGAATTCCAGTAAGCTTCTGGGAGGGAGGAGGTGTCGATGATCGTTGGAGTGCTCAAGGAGATTAAGGCGGATGAATATCGAGTCGCAATGTTGCCAGTGGGTGTCGAGGAATTAGTGCGTGTAGGACACAAGGTCTTGATTCAAGCGGGCGCAGGCCTGGGTTCCGGGATCAGCGATAGCCAGTATGCACAACATGGGGCGGAGATTGTCGAAAATGCCGAGCAAATCTGGCAGCGTGCCGAATTAGTGGTCAAAGTAAAGGAGCCTCTCCCTAGTGAATGGCCTTTCTTGCAAGCGGGGCAGATGGTGTTTTGCTATTTTCATTTTGCCGCGGATGAGCCACTGTTGAAAGCTGTGCTGCAATCGGGGATCACGGCACTCGCGTACGAAACCATTCAGGATACCCAGGGCCGCCTTCCGCTGCTGACGCCGATGAGTGAAGTGGCCGGGCGGATGAGTATCCAGGAGGGAGCCAAATATCTCGAGCGCCCTTATGAAGGCCGCGGCATCTTGCTAGGAGGCGTCCCAGGAGTGTTGCCCGCCCATGTGCTGATCTTAGGAGGCGGAGTAGTCGGATCGAACGCGGCTAAAGTGGCGGCGGGTTTAGGAGCTAACGTTACCATCATGGACATAAACTTAGATCGCCTCCGTTACTTAGACGATGTGATGCCGAAGAACGTAACCACGCTTTACAGCGATCGGCATACGTTGCTGGAAACCTTGCCGGTAGCGGATTTGGTGATCGGAGCAGTGCTCAAGCCTGGTGCCCGCGCTCCGATATTGATTCGGCGGGAAGATCTTAAGTTGATGAAGTCGGGAGCAGTGATTGTGGATGTCGCTATAGATCAAGGGGGCTGTACGGAAACGTCGCGCCCCACCACCCACAGCCAACCCATTTATATCGTGGATGAGATCGTCCATTATTGCGTGACTAATATGCCGGGAGCAGTGGGGCGCACTAGCAGCTATGCGCTGTGCAACGTAACTTTACCTTACGTCTTGCAATTAGCCAATAAGGGTTTGGAAAAAGCGGTGCGCGAAAACCCGGCATTGCGCGCGGGCATCAATGTCTATCGCGGTCAAGTCACGAATGAAGCGGTAGCGGCAACTTACGGACTGGAATATAGGCCATTGCCGTTCTGAAAGGTTAGCCCCGCGCTCAGCAGATTTTTCCAGGCACGGGGCAGACAGGCGCGCAGGCAGGCCCAGGAATTACGGGACACCACGATGCGATCATACGGGCGGATATAGATATTCTGTTGCCGATCCTGCGCGTAGAGGACCGCCAGCAAATTGACGCGAATAATCTCCTCTTCGCCGTTGGAGCCATAGAGCCGATGCACACGGATGGAGGTGGGGTCGGCGTCCGGAGTCAATCCGCCAGCACGCTGCAATAGTTGCGCGAGCGTTTCCGGCCCGTGATAAGGGATGGCCCGACTACCGCCTTGAATCTCGCCGAAGAGATAGACTTGCTGATTTTCAAAGCGCCGTACCTCTACGAAAACTAAGCCGACCTCGTCTGCAGATTGCTCGCGAATGAGCTCGGCAATTTCGTCGGTAGTGTGGCCATGCACTGGCAAGGCCCCTGCTTCCGGCAAGACAATGCAACCGTGAGGCCACACGAGGTATTCTCCATTCCATTCCGGGCGAAGATTGAAGCGGATAGCGAGAACGTCGCCAGGGCCAACCTGATAATCGCTGGGAAGATCGGTGCTCGGGCCCGGCGGTAGATCATGCTGCAACAATGCCCGCTGCAAGCGGGCGTAATCCTGATGCCCGCAGCCCAGAGCAATCAAGGCCCAGGCTATCCACGCCCACCGCGGCGAATTTCCCCAAATCTTGATACAACCTCCCATATCGTCATTATCGGCAAAGCTGGCGGCATGACTTGAGTTGACTCGCGCTTTTCAGGGCTTCTGGTGAGGGCGACGCGAACTTCGGCAATCGCTTGTGGCGGCGTGAGACGCAGTAACGGCACCATCGGATGGCTGCTGGCTAGTATGCTGCGCTGGTGGCCTGGGTCGCGCAGCACCAGTGCAGGATGGTAACGGGCCAGAACGGCGTGCGTTTCGTGCGGCGAACCCACCACACCAGGAGTGCCGAGCGTAACTCGCAGTGGTGCACGGTCTACGTGCTTCGGCAAACGCCCGCGCCGTAATGATTGGCAGGAAGCGCGCAGGTGGCGGTGTTCAGCGGCACACGCTCGGAGAAGGTTGGGGGGTTGTGGAGAAGGAAGTGTGCATGCGCTGGCGTTCACCCGCACGGAGTCGGTGGTCCTGTGCGGGATTCCCGGCGTTCGCGCTGGCCGGCAGCCGTAGAGAAAAGCGAAGCTCGGTCAGCGACTGGAGGGCTGGCCGAAAGCTGATGATTTTGTTCAATGTTTAGCGTCCCAGCGATGCGGCAGGAGTGGGGCGGAGCGGCAACCCGCCTCTCGGGAAAGTGCCGATCCGTAACAGAGTCTTCGGCGTCGAGGGAGACGCATGAAAATTCATGAATACCAGGCGAAAGAGCTATTAGCCCAGGCAGGTGCCCCGGTAGTGCCAGGAATCGTGGCGTCGGATGTTGGGGAAGCGATGGCCGCGTACGAGCAACTCGGCGGCCGTTTCGCTGTGCTTAAGGCGCAGATTCACGCTGGGGGGCGCGGCAAAGGCCGTTTTGCTGGTACTGAAAAATCTTACGGGGGAGTGCAGCTTGTCCGCAGCCGCCAGGAATGCCGGGATGTGGCCGAAACCATGTTTCGTTATCCGCTGGTCACTCGGCAAACCGGCCCAGCAGGCCAACGCGTTCGCAAGATACTGGTGCAAGAGGCTGTGGAAATTGCTCGGGAAGTGTATCTGGGCGTTGTGGTGGATCGCACCCGCGGCTGTCCGCTGCTGATGGCATGTGCGGAAGGTGGAGTAGAAATCGAAGAGGTAGCGGCACGGAGTCCAGAAAGTATTTTGCGTGTGCCTTTTTATCCAGAGCACGGCTTGCCTGCATTTCAGGCCCGGCGTTTGGCCTACGAACTCGGATTTGTGGGCGAGCAGGTGGCCCAGGCGGAGAAACTGATCACGGCCCTGGCACACGTTTTTGTCGAGAAGGACTGTAGTTTGGCGGAAATCAATCCGATCGTCCTCACCCCGGATGCTCGGGTGCTGGCCCTGGATGCAAAGATCAATTTCGATGACAATGCCCTGTTTCGCCATCCGGAAATCGAGGCCCTCCGCGATGTCGAGGAGGAAGACCCGCGGGAATGGCGGGCCAAACAAGCTGGGCTGAGCTACGTCAGTATGAGCGGAAACATCGGGTGCCTGGTCAATGGCGCGGGCCTGGCGATGGCGACGATGGACATCATCAAACTCCACGGCGGCGAACCCGCCAATTTCCTCGATGTCGGTGGCGGCGCCAACCAGGAGCAGGTTACCGAAGCCTTTCGCATCCTGCTCAGCGATCCCAACGTGAAAGCAGTGCTGGTCAATATTTTTGGCGGGATAATGAAATGCGATACGATAGCTGCTGCCATCATCGCGGCGGCCAGGGAGGTAGGTTTCCGTGTGCCCCTGGTGGTGCGCCTCGAAGGGACGCACGTCGAGCAAGGCCGCAAGCTCCTGGCCGAGAGCGGACTCCCTATCATCCCTGCTACCGATTTATCTGATGCGGCGCGCAAGGCGGTGGCGGCAGCCCAAGGTCTCTGAAGCGCTGCGCCCTGCCACGAAGCGGCGAAACAGGCGGAATCCTTGGCAAAACCGTGCGGGAGAAACCATGAGCATTCTCGTGGACAAACAAACACGCGTCCTCACCCAGGGCATGGGCAAAGCGGGATTGTTCCATGCGCAGCAATGCCGGGAATACGGGACGCAGGTCGTCGGAGGCGTTACGCCAGGCAAGGGTGGGACGGTCAAGGACGGATTCCCCCTTTTCAACACGGTGCACGAAGCGGTGCGGAAAACTGGGGCGGACGCCAGTATGGTCTTCGTGCCGCCAGCCGCTGCCGCAGATGCCATCCTCGAAGCTGCCGACGCCGGCATTCGTGTGATCGTGGCGATCACCGAAGGCATTCCGGTTTTGGACATGGTGCGCGTCGTGGAACAATTGCGGCAAAAGCCCGGCGTTCGTTTGGTTGGCCCGAATTGCCCCGGCGTAATCACACCCGGGCAGTGTAAAATCGGCATCATGCCTG
>BEIM01000279.1 GCA_002898995.1 bacterium HR36 | reverse complement strand
CCCACATACTTATTGCTCGCGGGATCGCGCAACCCAACCCGCACGCGATAATCCGACAGGCCAACGCTGCGCAACACAAACAAGACCAGCTCTAGGTTTGATACCATTTCCGGCTCAACTTGCTCGGGCGTTACAAAGAGATGCGCATCATCCTGCGTAAACCCACGCACGCGCGTCATGCCTGCTAGCTCCCCGGTTTGCTCATACCGATATACTGTCCCAAACTCGGCCAGACGCACTGGCAGGTCTCGATAACTCCGCAACTCCGCCTTATAAATCTGAATGTGATGCGGGCAATTCATCGGCTTAACTAAGTAAGCCTCCTGCTCGGCGAGCCACTCTTGCAAGACGCGCAATCTATCGGAATTATTTTCCGACCGTTCATACGCCGCAAATTCGAGACCGAAGCTACGCACTAGCTGCAGAAACGCAGCTTCCTGCGGTGGCGTAAGTCTGCCATTTGCCAGCAACTCGGCCCAGGTATCCACTGTCTGACCCAGGGGATGGACAAACAAGGGCGGATATTGGGCATCGCGATAATACGGGAAATGCCCACTCGTGCGATAGAGCTCCAGCCGACCTAGATGCGGAGTATAGACTGGCTGATAGCCCCGCTTGACTAATTCTTCCCGAATAAAGCTTTCTAAGATGTGCCGGAGAACCGCACCCTTTGGCATCCAGAGTACCAGTCCGCTGCCTACCATCGGCGACAACGTAAAGATGCCGAGCTGCTTGCCGAGAATACGGTGATCGCGTTTTTTCGCCTCCTCTAGTTGCTGCAGGAAAGCATCTAAGTCTTGCTGTCGGAAAAACGCTGTCCCATACAAACGCTGTAACTGCGGCCGGCTAGCATCGTTTTTCCAATAGGCTCCGGCAATGCTGAGCAACTTAAAGGCGCGAATGTAACCCGCATGCGGTACATGTGGACCGCGACACAAATCTATGAATTCGCCCTGACGGTAGAAACTAAGTCGCGGGAATTGGCGCAATTGCTCGTCTATATGTTCGACTTTATAAGTCTGTTGCAAGTCGGCACACAGAGCACGCGCTTCATTGGTGGGCAGCTCGAAACGCTCAAATGGTTCGGCTTGCTGAATCAGCCGCTGCATTTCCGCTTCAATTCGCGGAAAATCCTCCTCCCGTATAGCCGGCTGAACATCTATATCATAATAAAACCCTGTTTCCGTGGCAGGGCCAAAGGCGAGCTTAGCTCCGGGAAATAGTCGCAACACCGCCCGCGCCATAATGTGGGCGGCACTATGCCGTAAGACCAGGAGAGCCTCCGCGTCTTGCCAGCTGAGCCACCGCAACTGCGGGATTTCCTCTTGGTGTTCCAATTGCTGCAGCAACTCCCGCGTGATGGGCCGATGGAGATCTATAACATCTCCGTTCAGGGTGGCGGCAATGTACTCAGTCTGACCTTGCATCTTCAAGCGCTGGGCAATCTCTTGAGGCGTGATTCCCTCGGGAAAAGTGGCGACAGCGCCATCCGGCAGCCGAATACGAAGCATACCATTCCTCCCATAATGCTCTATCGTCCGGCGACATCCGTCTCATCAGTTTACAGACTGTTTGCCCTTTTGTCAGGGCGGCTTACACTTGCTGCGTCGGCGCTGACAGGAAAGCGCGGCCGGCTCGCAGAGGCGCTGATGCTAACGCGTTGCTCAGAAGTGCAGACGGATGCGAAAAGTCCGGCCGAGACGATTGCACAATCTGGGACCGGCTCACCGAGCCACGCCCTTACCAACAGCGGCGCCGAATCCTATCGGGAACAGAGCTCTAAAAATCGGTAGGGCTAATTCGGCGCCCACGGGAAAACTCCTGGAAAAAACCTCGTTGCCATTTTGATAACCGCCAGCCCTTGCCTTCTCGGTCCGAGTTGCTAGAATAAGAACGATCTGAATCAAACGTTTGTTTCAAACAGGCGAACGACATGCACATTATCACGAGGAAAAGCCCCCGCGAGCACATTTTGGAGACCGCAGGCAAGTTGTTTGCCGAGCGCGGCTACGAAGCGGTGAGCGTCCGCGAAATCTGCCGAAGGGCTCGAGTCAATATCAGTGCCGTCAACTACTATTTCCGCGATAAGCAAAACCTTTACCTGGAAGCAGTGCGGACTGCGGCGCGCCAGCGGAGCCATGCCGTTCCTCTGGTTACCTGGTCGGAGAGGGATCCCCCCGCGACTAAGCTCTGCCATTTCATCCACAACATGCTCCTGCGCGTGGTTCTGGATCGGACGCCCGATTGGCATGCCCAGCTCATCGTGTCCGAAATCGTCCGGCCGACACGGGTCTGCCGGCGTTTTGTCCGGGAATTCATACGTCCCAATTTTGAATTGCTGCTCGAGATTCTCCGCGAGTTAGTAGGCCGGCGCTGCTCGTCGCAACAGTTGCATCGTCTGGCCTTCAGTATTGTCGGGCAATGCATGTATTATCGCATGTGTCGGAGTGTAATCCGAAGTCTTTTAGGCAAAGCGAGCCGGCCACTTCTTGACATAAAAACTCTTGCCCGGCATATAACGGAGTTCAGCTTGGCCGGGATCAGTAAAACTGTTCCCTCAACGCGCAGGCAACCCCTCGCGATGCCTGCCCTGCTTCCCCGGAGGAGCAATTATGCTTTGGATAGCGTTCCAGATGCTAACCGGCGACCGCGCTAAATATTTCGGCATATTATTAGGAATTTCCTTTGCCACCCTATTGATTGCCCAGCAAAGCTCGATCTTTTGCGGGTTGCTGCTGACCGCGAGCAGCCAGATTTTCGACGCCAAGGATGCACCCATTTGGGTGATGGATCCGGGAATGCAGTATGTGGATGATATCAAGCCACTTTCTGAGAACGAGCTTATGCGCGTGCGTGGTGTGCCCGGGGTAGCCTGGGCGGCGCGGTATTATAAAGGATTAGGGCGTGCGCGATTCGGCGACGGGAAGTTCCAGCAGATGATGATCCTCGGCTTAGACGATGCTTATATGGTCGGCGCGCCCCAGGAAATCGTCGTCGGCAAGCTGGAAGATCTGCGCCAGCCTGACGCTGTCATCATGGATGAAAGGGGTTATCGTTCGTTATGGCCTAATCAACCATACATATTAGGCCGCACCTTTGAAATGAACGACCGCCGGGCCGTACTGGTCGGCATCTGCAAAGCATCGCGCACTTTCCAGACTTTTCCTATTATCTACACGCGGTTCAGTCAAGCCATTCGCTTTGCGCCGCAAGAACGGAAGGCCTTGTCGTTTATTTTTGCCGCACCCGAACCTGGACTAAGTGTCAAGGAAGTAGCAGCGCGCATCGAACAACGCACCCGCCTGAAAGCTTTGAGCCGCGACGAATTTGCCTGGGTTACGATATGGTACTATTTGCGTCGCACCGGAATCCCCATCAACTTCGGAACCACCGTGTTGTTAGGTTTCTTAGTGGGCACGGCTATCGCCGGCCAGACATTCTATTTATTCACGATTGAGAATCTGCGGCAGTTCGGTGCCTTGAAAGCAATGGGCCTGACCAATGCGCGCTTATTAGGTATGATTTTGTTTCAAGGACTTTTCGCCGGGGTGGTCGGCTATGGCATCGGGATTGGAATGGCAGCGGCGTTTGGCATCTTAGCGGAACGGTCGGATCGGCTCTCGTTTTTCATGCCCTGGCAAGTCATGGTGGGTACGGGGGTGGCCGTCTTAATAATCGTCGCACTTTCCAGTATATTCAGCCTCCGCAAAGTCTTAGTGCTGGAACCGGCCCAAGTATTTAGAGCTTAGGCGGGACTTATGCGCGCAGCAGTGATTTGTCGGAAGGTCGTGAAAGTTTTCGGGGACGGGGAACCCGTGTACGCTCTGCGGGGTGTGGACTTGCAAGTACCATTCGGGGAGTTGGCTTTGCTAGTTGGCCCGTCCGGTTGTGGCAAGACGACCTTGTTGTGCATCCTCGCTGGTCTGCTCTATCCAACCGCGGGCGAAGTCGAGGTATTAGGTTATCGCTTGCACGAAATGAGCGGGTCCGACTTGGTACGTCTTCGGGCTAAGTCCATCGGCTTTGTATTCCAGCAATATAATTTGCTCCCTGCCCTGACAGCTCAGGAGAATGCTGCGGTACCCTTGCTGATTCAAGGGGTTCCTCGGCGCGAGGCGCTGCGCCGGGCTGGGGAATTATTAACAGAACTCGGTCTGGCTGAGCGCATGCACGCATATCCGCATCAGTTATCCGGGGGTCAGCAACAGCGCGTTGCCATTGCTCGGGCATTAGTGCATAATCCACGGTTCTTAGTATGTGATGAACCGACGGCGGCATTGGATGCGGAATCGGGCCGGCGTACTATGGAATTGATTCGCCAGATTGCCGTAAGGCCCGATCGCGCGGTCATCGTAGTCACACACGATGCCCGAATTTTCGATTTCGGTCAACGGATTATCTATATGAATGATGGGATCATAGTGCGTGAAGAAATGCCGGCGGGAGCGGCTACGCCGGCTTCAGGAGGAAGCGTATGATGCGGCGATATATAGTCCCTTTGATTGCCCTGGGCTTGATCGGCTTCGCGGGGTATAGCGTGTATTGCACGCAACGGAAAGAGCCTATTTTAGAGCCGCAAACTCCTCCGCCTTCGAGCCCTTATCCTCATACGGTCGCTGGGGCGGGAATTGTGGAAGCGCGTCAGGAGAATGTGCAAGTGGCTCCCGCTATACCCGGTTTAGTATTAGAGGTATATGTCGAGGTTGGGCAGCACGTGCGCAAAGGCGATCCTTTATTGCGTGTGGATGATCGACATTTGCGTGCGCAACTGGCGCAGGCGCGGGCACAGCTAAAATACGCGGAAGCGCAGTTAGCGAAACTGGAAGCGATGCCACGACCAGAGGAATTACCGCCGGCGCGGGCGCGAGTAGCCGCAGCGCGGGCAGCATTGAATCTGGCCGAGGATCTTTTCCTTCGTGTTCAGCGCGTGTGGCCGACGGGGAACGTGGCCGAGGAAGAATATAGTCAGAAGCGCTTGCAAAGGGACGTAGCCCAGCGGCAATTCGAGCAGGCGGAAGCGGAATTACGGTTATTAGAGGCAGGCGCCTGGGAGCGCGATAAGGCGATGGCGCGTGCCCAAGCGGAGCAAGCGAAGGCTCAAGTAGGCATCCTCGAGACGGAAATTGAGCGTGCGCTGGTGCGCGCTCCGATGGATGGGATTATTTTGCAACGCAACGTGCGACCTGGGGAATATATAGCGGTGTCCTTTCCTGGGGCCACGCCTCCTTTCGTGTTAGGGGATATGTCCCAAGTTCATGTGCGGGTAGATATTGACGAGTACGACATTCCGCGGTTTCGCCCTGGGGCACCAGCAAAAGCTTATGTGCGCGGTTA
>BEIM01000278.1 GCA_002898995.1 bacterium HR36 | reverse complement strand
AACGAGGAGACATTCGTCGCCGCTTTCCGAGCCCTGCGCGCTCTCGCCCGGCTCACCTGGGAAAGGCCTTATAGCCCCAAATTAGCCCAGCGGCTTTATCGGATTCGTTGTCCGGTTTTGATTGTCTGGGGCGAAAACGATCGCCTGATCCCACCGTTCTATGCCCAACTCTACGCGCAGCACTTGCCCAATGCGCGTGTGGAAGTCCTAAAACAGTGTGGCCATCTGCCCATGTTCGAGCAGGAAACCACTTTTGTCCAACTCGTCCGCCAGTTCTGCTCTTCCTGAAGCCGCGTTTCTCACCCAATTACACGGCCTCGAAACTAATTATCATATTGGCGGACACCGGGCCTCCGCTTCTACCCGCCTATAGGGACTCATACCGCGAGCTGCGTAGCCGCACGACACGGCCTCATCGGTGACGAAAACGAACAGCCCGAGAATCGGAGGACTTAGCAATGCGGAGCACGCTCGGCATGGGCTCTTTTCGCACATTATGTCGAGGGATCGCTTGTTTCCTAGCGGTCATAACCGTAGCACATTGCTGTGAGGCAGGCGAACCATCCAACCCCGGGCCTAGATACAACATTATCTTGTTTCTAGCCGATGATATGCGCTGGGATGCGCTCGGATGTATGGGCAATCCTATCATTCAAACGCCCCATTTCGATCAACTGGCTCGCCAAGGAGTGCGCTTCACCCATGCATTTGTGACCACCTCGATTTGCGCTCCCAGCCGGGCCTCTATATTCTCCGGGCAGTATGTCCGCCGACATAAAATTGACGATTTCCAGAAAAGTTTTTCGCCAGAGGCGCTGCAACTGACTTACCCCATGCTGTTGAAAAAGGCGGGATACCGTGTAGGTTTTATTGGTAAGTGGGGAGTGGGCACAAAGCTGCCCGCGGAGGATTTCGATTACTGGCGTGGCTTCCCTGGTCAGGGGACTTATTTCGATTCTTCAGGGATCCATCTCACTCGCCGTATGGGAGATCAGGCTCTCGAGTTTCTGGCGCAATGTCCACCGGAACAGCATTTCTGCTTGTCCATCAGTTTCAAAGCGCCGCATTGTGAAGATAGTGCCCGGGCGAAAAAACAACGGGAATTTCCACCGGATCCGCAGGATGAGCCCTTATATAAGGATGTTCAAGTTCCGCTACCAAAATCTTATGGCGATGCGTTTTTCCGGTTACTCCCTTCCTTCGTCCAAGAATCGGAAGCGCGCCGGCGGTATTTAGTGCGCTTTGCTAATCACGAGATGTATCAAGCTACGGTGAAGGACTATTATCGCCTTATCACGGGCATGGACCGGGAAATCGGGCGGGTGTTAGAAGCCCTGCGACAGCGCGGCTGGGATCGCCGCACCGCCATCATTTTTAGCTCGGATAATGGTTTTTTCCTGGGTGAACATGGGCTGGCGGGGAAATGGTTTATGTACGAAGAATCAATCCGCGTACCGCTCATCGTATCCGCTCCGGATGTCAAACCCGAGCTGCGCGGTCGGGCTCTCAATCCGATGGTGCTGAATATCGATCTGGCGCCGACGATTTTAGACTATGCCCAGGTGCCCATTCCCGGAACGATGCAGGGGCGGTCCTTGCGTGCGTGGCTCACGGATACGCCTGCAAATTGGCGACGGGATTTCTTTTATGAACATCACACCTTGCCCAAAATTCTGCCCCCTAGTGAAGGGGTGCGCACCGAGCGCTATAAGTATCTGCGCTGGTTGCGACACGACGCAATCGTCGAGGAGTTATACGACCTGCAAAGGGATCCACACGAGATCCAAAACCTTGCCCAGCAGCCTAAATATCAGAACTTGCTCCAACAGTTGCGGCAGCGCTATGAGGAATTAAAGCGGCAAGCGGAATAGCCAGAGCGAGCGTCGGATGCGCTCAGTGGACCTCTATCTCGTTGGCAATTACCGGCGCTTCACACAGCCGCCTCAGGACGGTTTGCGCCAGTTGTTTCGCATAGAAGGAACGTGCCCGACCTTGCAAAACCAAGCCGTCCTGACGCCGCAACAAGCGGATCTCACGCACATAGCTGCCCAGAACAGCTTCGAGCCGGATCTGCAGATTTTCCAAGTCCTCATCGGCAGGAACCGACGAATTCCGAGCCTCCACAGGTGCAGCTAGGGCCGCGGTGTACATGCGTCTTCCTCCTCGCTGTTATGCCCCGGGTTGACATGTTTAGCACTTGCCATGCCAAAATATTCCCGCCGTGACATAACACTAAACTTGCCACGCGGAACCTGGGATTGAACAGTCTGGACCTCCTAATCCATCGGCTGCCTAGGCTGCATGGAAACGCTTTCGACTTTACTAAGGTTTGCATTTTATGCAGTTTGACGTGGGCTTTCGGAGTCCGTGTCTCGCGTTTCCGCTCCCAAAGGTTTGTATTTTGCTTTGGGCATTTGACGGGCATATTGCTGCCGCCGCGGTCAAACTGCACATAGTGCGCGCAGGTTGCCTGTTTCTTGGGCGGTTTCGTTCCGAACGAAACAACGGCGAGGTCGCCAAAACCACAGCCACCAAGCCGCCCAACCGAATTTTCAATGTCTGCTGACACGAGTTGTGGCACAGAGCGGCACGCACGGCCAGATAATGCGCAAGAGAGTATTCCTGGCGGGGCTCAATCTAACTCAAACGCGCTTCGTTTTCTCGTTCTCGGTCGTCTGGACGAGTCATTCTCACGATTGAAAAAAGTTCCCCAGGCTCTTTTCGAGAAGTGGGCGAAGTTAGGCCAGCCAATTGCGGAACTGCTCTTCAAGCTCCCGAACAATCGCGCGGTCGTCGTAAAGCACCGTGGCCCGCTCGCGAATTACTTGGCGGACATATTCCCGATAATCCACATCACAGGCGACACGCACGGCTTTCTCGACGTAGTCTTGGGCGCTGCTCGCCACCAGTTCGAGGAAATCCATTTGCTTGTACATCGCGTAGGTCAGACGACAACGCAGAAACGGCGAAGCCCAGGTTACGATGGGTACGCCGAAAGCAAACGCTTCATAGCTAGTATTACCGCCGCCGAAGTGAATCGGATCAATCATCACGTCCGCGGTCAGCAACAGGCGCAGGAAATCGTCGCGGGGCAGTTTCGGGACGAACCGTATCCTCGAGGTCACCCCCGGCATGGTCCGCGCGAAACGCTGCATCAACAATTCCGTCCAATAACTATATTTCCCTTCGATCAATACTAACCAACCCTGCGGGTCTGATTCTAAGATTGCGGCTAATAACTCATCAAACTCGGGGTGAAACTTGAAAAGCGTCTGTGGGCATAAATAAATATGCCCTTGCTCAGGTAAGCCGAACCGCGACCGCTCCACATTAGCATCCGGTAACTTAGGTCGCTCATATACTACATTGAGCCGACTCAGCCGCACCAGTCTTTCACTATAGTGTTCGTCCGCCTCTGCGATCTCCGCAGTAGCAGTGGAGATAAAGTAATCCATCGTTGGCAAGCCGGTCGTAACCGGATGGCCCCAACTGCAACACTGTACCGGTGCCAGCCTGCTAAACGCCAGGGTGTAACTCATCGCATCCATGCCAATATCCGGGTAATAAAGAATGTCGAGCTGTAAAGCGGCTACGTGTTGCAAGGCTACAGGTACCTCTGGCGGTAATATTATATAGTGGTCGGCCACCTCGCGAAATCGTTGACCCAGATAAGCATCAGGCGGAGCCAAGGACAAAACATATACCTCGAACTGCCTGCGATCTAGATGTGTAATAAGGCCTATATTTAACTGGCCGATGGTGTGACTTTGCAGGTATCGCGACAGAAAGCCGATCTTGATTTTTCCCTGCACAGGCCGCTTTTGCGGCGTCGGCAAGCGGAGCTTTCGCGGACCCTCTCCTAACCGGGCTATTTGCTGATGTAACTCTCGATCGTTGAAACCTTGATAAGCCAGATAAAAGTGCGTGGGGAACAATTCTTGCGTCGGATCAATAAAGAGCCCTTCTTGCGTCAAACGTTGCAATGCATTTTCTAATTCGGCCCGGACTTGCCAGAGGTGTTCTTTCGATTGGTAAATCACGGGTAATGTTGTCTCTGCAAGAAACCGAACTCGGGCTAAACGGTTATGCGTATAAGCCCAATGATAGTAGGCCCGTGCTTCCTGGGTCTTACCCTGTTCAGCCAACAGGTTGGCAATATTCGCTAGGGCGGGAGCCAATTGCGGCTTAAGTTGCAGAGCCTGCCGATAAGCTTCGATCGCCTGTTCGTTTTGATCCATTTGCCGGTAAGCATTACCTAAATCATTCCAGGTTTCGGCGTCGTGCGGGCGCTGGTCTAAATAGGCACGAAAGGCCTCCACGGCTTGTGCCGACGCCCCCAAATCAAAATACACCGAGCCCAACATGCGCAATAGCGGCGGATTCCCTGGGCTGAGCATTAAAGCGCTTTTTAGATGTTGTAAAGCCTCGGATAATCGTCCTGCCCGCCGATATAGCTGAGCCAATTCAAAATGGCATTGGGCGGCTAAGTGCGGCTGCTCCAGTGCATATTGAATGGCATGGCTCAGGCATTCGACCGCGCCTGGGAGATGGCTCGCGACGGCGGCCAGGTGTCCCAGTCCGCGCCACGCTGCCGCGCAACGCGGCTCACTGCTGAGAATGCGGCGATAGGCTAACTCCGCCTCTGCAAACCGCTGGTATTCGCTCAATCGCTGCGCCTCCGCTAAACAATCTTCGAGCGGCCGCGCCGGCTTAGCCGGCTCTTTCCTTTGGCGCGGGTGGATATAGGAATCCAAGCGCGCTGTCGGGGAAACGCGAACTCCTCGGGAATGACAAAATTCGCGCCACATCCGACGATAGATATCCTCGAGTTGGGCGACAAACTTTGCACCCTGACAAAGAGCCGATTCCACGCGACTTCTTAATTGCTGCCGCTGTTTTGCCAACTCCTCAGGCCGATTGGCCAGGTGGCAGGCGATCTCTATGTATTGACCAATGGTCTTAGCGATCCAGGCAGTGGCGCCGACACTGGTGAGAACGCTCGCGGAAAGGCGCCCGCAAGGCCAGCGGCCATAGAGAGTCACCAAGGGTACTCCCATCCATAATGCTTCGCAGGTCATCGTATGGCCGCCGAATGGAAACGTGTCGAGAATAATATCCACTTCGTCAAAGCAGGGCAGATAAACTAAGTCCCCGAAAGGCGGTTGCCGGACGATAATACGCTCCGGCTCGATACCATAAGCGGCAAACTTACGCCGCAGATGGTCCTGAATAGGTGGCATGTGAGAGCTGCGGAAAAATAGCAAGCGAGAACGCGGAACGCGCCGCAAAATCTCACTCCAGGTTTGGTACACCTCATCGTTTAATTTTTTCAGGTCGTGATGGGA
>BEIM01000277.1 GCA_002898995.1 bacterium HR36 | reverse complement strand
ACTCACCTGCAACCAGCTTACCGTCAAACTGGTGTATCTGGCCGACGGTCAGTCGTTTGCCGTCACTGGCGAGGGATACGCCCCGATCGGAGAAATTTATGCCAACGGAACCCCTGTGGTTCGCGGGCAGCATTCTGGTCTGGATCGTTTGGCCCGCGCAGCGGTGCTCTGCAGCGAAGCTGACCTGCATCAACGGGAGCATCAGTGGGTTTGGCGCGGTGATCCCACCGAGATTGCTTTGCTGACGTTCGGCCATAAGCTCGGTTGGCATCGGGAGGCAGCCTTAGAACTGTTCCCGCTCGTGGGCATGATCCCTTTTGAACCCGAACAACGCTATTCTGCCTCGTTTCATTTGTGGTCTGCTGCAGTGGGCGAGTCCCAGCCTGTGGAGAAAGGAGGGATAGTGACTCCGGCGGACCCGCATTGGTTGATTGTGGTCAAGGGGGCGCCAGAACGCATCTTGCCCATGTGCCCTGCGTTAGACCAAACGCAGCGCAGAAGTTTACTCGCAGCTGCCGAAACACTAGCGGCATCGGGCTACCGCGTCCTGGCGTTCGCCGAAGGAATCGTCCCGGCTGAGGACGGCGGCGTTCCCAAAGCGATTGAAACCCACCATCCACTAACGTTTCTCGGCTACGTAGGGATGATCGATCCGCTGCGGCCTGGGGTGAAGCAAGCCGTGGAGCAGTGCCGCAGCGCCGGCATCATGGTGTGCATGGTAACAGGAGACCATCCCACTACCGCCTTGGCCATTGCCCGTGAATTGGGTTTGGCCGAACGCCCAGAACAGGTAATTACAGGGTCCGAGTTGGAAAGGTTGCCGGCGGAGCAGTTGCCGCTCTTACTGCAAACGGTGCGGGTGTTTGCTCGGGTAACGCCGAAACAAAAACTCCTCATCGTGGAAGCGGCAAAAGCAGCGGGTCACTACGTGGCCGTTACCGGCGACGGGGCTAACGACGCTCCTGCGTTGCGCGCGGCGAATATCGGCATCGCCATGGGCGCCAGTGGCACGGACGTCGCCCGCGAAGCCGCTGAGTTGGTGATTAGTGACGACAATTTTGCGACCATCGTTGCTGGTGTTGAGGAGGGCCGGGTGGCCTATGACAACGTGCGCAAAGTCGTCTACTTGCTCATTTCGACCGGGGCAGCGGAGATACTGCTCGTCGCCTTGGCTGTTGCCGCAGGTCTCCCGCTTCCGTTGCTGCCGGTGCAACTCCTTTGGCTCAACCTGGTCACTAACGGAATTCAGGACGTAGCGCTGGCTTTTGAGCCCAACGAAGGCGGGGTGCTGCGCCGCAAACCGCGACCGCCTCATGAACCGCTGCTCAATCGTCTCATGCTCGAACGCACGCTTTTGGCTGCCAGCGTCATGACCGCCATCGGGTTTTTCGCATTCTGGCACATGCTCCACTTGGGTTGGTCGGAGAAATCTGCTCGCAACGGCCTGCTCATGCTGATGGTCCTTTTTGAGAATGTCCACATCGGGAACTGTCGTTCCGAGACGAAATCCGCTTTCGTTCTTTCGCCGTTGCGTTCGCCGATTCTGCTCCTGGGTACGATCACAGCTTTCCTAGTGCACTTGTTCTCGCTGTATTGGCCCCCCCTGCAAAGGGTGCTACAAACCGAACCGCTTGGCCTGAGAACGTGGGTGCTGCTAGTGTTTTTGGCATTGTCAATCATTGTGGTCATGGAATTGCACAAGTGGTGGTGGCGGTGGCGCCATCCCGATACCGTATGATGGTCTGGTCATAACGTGCCCCTTTGTGCTGACCACAAATATTGCGGACCGCCAAACCTAAAAGTGGCCGCCACTCCTGGCAGAGCCCTTCATCAGCCAGATTCTCCCCGACCAAAGTTTCTGCACCATCTCAAGGAACTGGTTGAGCAAGCCTGACGGAGCTTCCTCAGCCAGTTTTTCCCCAACCAAGGTTTCTGCGTACGCTGTTTGCAGGGAGCGGCTTCGCTTGCCTGGGAAGGGAATTTGATCTAATTTGGAATGTCCCCCAGATGTGGTCAGCCCGTCGTGTGTGAGTCGTGCCGTGTCGCGTGAAAAACCGCCCCCTGTATCTCCAACTGCGCCGCCAAATAAATCTGCTGGGGCAAGCTCTAAGGCGTCACTGCGCAGCTCGCAGACCTATAAACGACGCCATGCTAAGCTGCCTGGACAGTCGCTAGCAGCAAGTACGGCGAAGCTCCGCCGGCGGGTGGCCTATATGCTCTGGACTGCGGCTATGCGCTGCAATCCCTAACATCCCCACGCCAGCTGTTGCATATTCGCTTACAGGTGGAATGCGCACGGAAGTCTCAGTCGGCGAATGAGCAAGTGCCTTACATGCTTAGCCGGTTGTGGAGGGCAGCAGAAATTAGCTTACGCGTAATGGGCCACGATGACGGTAATGTTATCCGAGCCACCTGCCTGGTCGGCAGCGTGGGCTAATGCTTCGGCCAGTTGCCGCGCCGACCCACTAAAGCCCCGAACCAAGCTGGTGAGTTTGTCTTCCTCCAGGTCCGCGTGCAAACCATCGGAAGCCAGAATAAGCCAGTCGCCGGGCTGCAGGCTGAGTTGCTGGCGGCTGGGTTGGATAGTGGCGTGTTTGCCAAGCGCTTGTGCGACTTCGTGTCGGTGGGGATGTGTCTTGGCCTCTTCGGGAGTGAGCTGGCCCAATTCCACCATGCGGGCTACTAAGGTTTGGTCGGTGGTGAGTTGTTGCCATTTTTCCGCGCGGCTCAGATAAGCACGCGTATCGCCGACGTGAAAGAGCAAGACCCGTTCTAGCCAGAGCAAGGCAACTATTACGGTAGCACCCATGCCACGCCATTGGGCCTGGTGCTGGCTCTGCTGATAAAGCTGGCGATTCACCCCCTTTAAGGCGAATTCGACCGTCTCCGCGATCTGCTCGAGAGGAGTTTCGCGAAAACGGCCGACTAGGGCACCATCAAACAAAAAATCGAGGGCGTGTCCAACGGCACGGATAGTCATTTGGGCCGCCTGGGCGCCGGCTTGGTATCCGCCCATCCCGTCGGCGACTACCAGAAGTGCCGCATCGTGCCAGGTGGCGCCCTCCGTCCAAGAAGTTTGCCGAATCAGCAGCGCATCTTCATTGCGTTCTCGACAGCGCCCTGTCAGGGTGAGGCCGGCTATCTCTAATCGCGGCGGCAATGTTTTATCGGTGTGCCCAGCGGTGGAGACACTGGCGACGCGAAACAACTTTTGGCAATACGGGCAGCGCACCATCGCCGGGGCGCCCCCACTTAGTTGACTAACTCGCTGGCAATGAGGACAGGCAACCCGAAGCATTCCGCGATGGCCACACTTTTTCCCGCTTCCGCTCCTGCGGTCAGAGTCCGTGTAGTCACTGTCCACTATCTGGCATTATTCGTTGTACGACTTCGTCGCGAGCACGGCTGTCAAAACAATCGGCTGTGCCCCGCCGGAATCCGCGTCACGGCGCACCAGGAAAAGGTGGGGGTAATTTCTCACTGCGCTTCCAGGCGTTATACCACAAATCCAGGGTAAATTGCGCCGCTACCCGGCAGCGTTGCAGAATAAACGCTCGACTTGCCTCGCTCGGTTTATCGAAAGCACCTGCGGCGTCCAGTTCATAACACTTGTCCACGTGCTTATAGGAGTCCTGAATGACTTGCAGGATCCGGTGCCACATATCGTCGTGGCTCTTGGCGGCCAGACCACGGGCGATTTCTTCTACGGTCAGGTTGTAGGTTTCGGGAAAGCCGTCTATTTTCGCGTGAATGCCCTTTTGGAGCCACTTGCCATCGGGCGAGCGCCGGCCATCATAATCCCGCGTCGTGTGCAGGGGCATGGCGGCGTCCTGAGCATAATGGGCCAGGATCGCCGCGTACACAATACACTTCGTGCGATTGCCTGGCTCTTCCGGTTGCCGACGGCAATCCGCAAAGGCGCAGCTAAGCCGATCGTAGTGCTCCTGAATGGCCCACGGCAGTAACCCAGCACGCTCCGGGCGGCGTCGCAGACGGTGCAACAGAGCAATGGCTTCATAACGATTAGGCGGCAGCGGCTGATCGTTGTAATCCTCTAAGTCAATGTAGTGTTCGGGCGATTCACTGCCGCGCAGGGCGCGGGTCTCGGGATTTTTCCAGCGGTCGGGATCGCCCGCCAAGTGGGCCAATTCTTTCCCCGCGGCCCGGAAAAACATCGGCACTTCCTCGGGTAACGCGGAGACCGCCGCCTGGGTGATTATCCCATGCCCTTTGATCCACCAACTGTACGCTCTTTCACAAAACATCGTCCCTGCCAGTACGGCCAGAACAAGCGCCAACCCTAGAAACGCCCGCAGCCCGAGGCATGGCCCGCAGCCTATCCGCGCACTCCCGCCACGCAACATAGTCCTCTCCCATCGGTTGCGGTGATTCCGCTAAGAAGACACGCTGGCCGGTTTAGTCTCCGACTCGCCGACGGGAATCCAACGCTGCCGCTCCTGGCCCTGGCCCACATCCAGGTAAACATCCTCGCCCCGATTGTACAGCTGCTGCAAGTCGAACTCGATACGGGCTTGCGGGCCGATTACTACCCGGGCACCCGCCAGCCGAACTTCCAGGCCTGCCAGTTCCTCAGCCCGTTCGCCGCTGCCCCGATAGAAATTCAAAGTGGCGCGATTTCCCGCGAGGACTAAAGCAGCGGTGTGGCGCTGGTCGGGAGAGCGCCAGCGCAGGACTTTCGGAAGGGCGCCCTCTCCGCTGGCCGCCGCCAGCCACATTGGTTTCAGTTCCTCACGCGGATACGCCAGCAACGTTGGCAGGCGTGCGGTTTCCCGATCCTTGAGTCGAGCCGTCGGTAATTCCGCTGCTGCCGCTACGCCGGGGCCCTGGGCTACCGTGGCCCGGAGCGCCTGTGCCAGGAAACTAGGCACCTTCGGAGCGTCTTCGCCTGTCGCCAGACGCAAGGTTTCGATGAGCGGCTCGAATTTCCACGTCGTCACTTGCAAGTCGGGAAACCTTTCCAAATCTTCGCGCCAGCCCGCCACGATCGCTTGGATAGAAGCCGACGCCAGATAGAAACTCTCCGCATGTTCCTGCAACCAAGCGCTGCACTCAGCTAGTCCCTGTTCCAGAACTTTTAATCGGGCGGGCAATTCCTCCCACGCTTGAGCAGCGACCTGGGTCATGCCCGACCCAGTTGCCGAGCCAACGGATGTTCCCTCGACCTGCATGCGGCATAGGGCACTTACTAACTCCGCTTCGTCGAGTTGCCGCAACGCCTCGGCCACCTCGGCAGCGATCGCGCTAATGTCTTCTAGACATAGTTGAGGATCGGCAAGCTCGGAGGCTTCTTCCAATTCGTGTGCCCAGTTAAGCCAAGCTTCGGGCTGTGCTATGCC
>BEIM01000276.1 GCA_002898995.1 bacterium HR36 | reverse complement strand
CTCCTCCCACAAGCATGCGCATGGCTCATTCTCCGACAGTGAGGCCAATATCCATTCCCATCCGCTGTCCGCTCCTAATCGGACTACTGTGCCTTCTGCAACGCAGCATAGGCACAGCACCAGCCAACGTCGAGTACAGCCCGCGACCGGCCGCGAAAACCTTGCAGCCTGCTGCGAACTGCGCGCACGCAAATGGAGAGGGCTTTCTAATGCTGCACGGCGGGACTAGCCGGATGGAGGTGGCCCTTGTTTAGACAGCAGCCGCTCCTGGCGGAACGCAGCACACCTGGTTTGTGCGGTGGAACGAACGAATTAAGCACGGGCCAGCCTGGCGTCGATCTCCCCGGTGGCAACCATTCCTGGTGTCCTAAGTCAGCAAGCCTTACCCGCGCCAGTGTGGTACAAGCGTTCACAGCGGCACGAGCCCCGAACGCGCAGGCTGGCTCGGCATCCGCAGGTCCAGCGCAATTCTACACTTCCAGCAGGCCCAGCGTTTACGTTTCCGCGGGTTCGCTGGTGGGGAAAGAACCGAGGATGACAACACGCTCACAGTTTTCTTTGAGGGCTTCCAGGGTGCGGCGGATTTTCGGTTCGTCTTGATGCCCCTCGAAATCCACGAAGAAAACGTATTCCGGCCGGCCAGACCGCGCCGGGAAGGATTCGATCCAGGTCAGATTTACCTTGTTCTGTTTGAATACGCTCAACGCGTCCACCAAGGCCCCGGGACGATGCGGCACCTGGAACATCACCGCGGTTTTTTCTGGGGTTTCGGTGCTATGTGGCGGGGATTGGGTGCCGATCACTGCGAAACGGGTCTCGTTGTACGGATAATCCTCAATGTTAAAAAAGAGGATGCGCAGACCGTACTTGGTAGCAGCCTGTCGGCTGGCCACAGCGGCAGCACCCGGTTCGCGCTGGGCTAGTTCCGCGGCCGTCGCCGTGCTCGCCACCTCGATCAGCTGGGCTTGCGGTACATTGCGAGCCAGCCAATTGCGACATTGCGACAAAGCCTGCGTCTTGCTATAAACCCGGCGAATCTCGTTTTGCGGGCAGTTGGCCATCAAGTGATAATGAATCCGCAACCGCACCTCAGCGCAGATCTTAATCTGCGGCATTCGCACAAACATTTCCAGTGTGTCCACTATGCGGCCGTCCGTCGAGTTTTCTAGTGGGACGACACCGTAATCCGCTTGATTGCGGTCGACGTCCTCAAAGACTGCCGAAATCGTGCCGACACGGAGGTATTCGACACTCTGGCCGAAACGTTCCAGCGCTGCCAGATGGCTGAAACTGTATTCTGGGCCAAGATATGCCACACGGAGCACTTTTTGCAGGGCCCGCGAACCGCTGATCAACTCACGAAAAATCGCCCGCACTGCCTGTTCCGCCAGGGGCCCCTTGTTCGCGCTGAGCACGTGGCGCAACACTTCTTCTTCTCGTGCCGGGCTGAAAACTTCTGCACCGTGGTTATTTTTCATCTGGCCGATCTTGAGCGCAATTGCGGCCCGCTGATTGATTAGCTTCAGAATTTGCAAGTCCAGTTTGTCAATCTGGCTCCGCAGCGAACGCAACTGCGCTGCTGACCGGGTGATCGTCACGCTGCCATCTTCGCTTGACTTGCGACTCATGGCTGGCCTCGCCTGAATTTCCTGTGCCATTGTAATTTATGACCGCGGTTACCTATTGTCAACACGCCAGGTAGGAAATTTCCACAGAGTCCCCTTCTACCGCCGGTCCTGCCGATATGACATGGCTTTGCATGTACACCCATAAACTGCCAAAATGACATAATAGCCCGCTCTGTGCCGGTTTGACCGCGCTTATCTGCCAATAAGGCACCATTTGTGCGATGCACCACTGAGTTACTCAGATTACCTCGTATAATTGCTTAGCAGTATGGGACTTATTACGTCTTGCCGAGTTACATTTCTCGGCATGCGGATTGCAATGCTTTCAACTGCACCGCTTTAGCGACGGCACGAGAGTGCTGCTATCTCGCGACTGATGGCGGCGCTGTGTGCGGTAATCCTGCTTGGCGCTCGCTCTACCGTTGCCAGCGCTATGAGTGCAAGCTAAAGCTAGACTGGATACGCCAAACACAATCCGCGGAAACGATACCAAGGAGCAGAACATGGCCAGCGACGTGATTATTGGCATTGATCTGGGCACGACTAACTCTGTCGTGGCTGTAATGGAAGGCAACGAAGTCAAGGTCATTCCCAACCAGGAGGGGAATCGGTTGACCCCTAGCGTCGTCGCTTTCACGGACAAGGGGGAAATTCTGGTCGGCGATCCGGCCAAACGGCAGGCGATTACCAACCCGAAACGGACTATTTACTCCATCAAACGTTTCATGGGACGGCGGTTTGAGGAAGTCGAGCAGGAACGCAAAATGGTTCCGTATGAAGTGGTGCCCGACTCAAAGGGCATGGCGGCGGTCAAGATTGGCGACAAGATTTACACTCCGCCAGAAATCTCCGCTATGGTCTTGCGCAAGCTCAAGGAAGCGGCAGAGAATTACCTGGGGCACAAGGTTCGCCGGGCCGTGATCACCGTGCCTGCTTACTTCAACGACGCTCAGCGCCAAGCGACTATTGACGCCGCCGCCATTGCCGGATTCGACCCCGAATGGGAGCTGGAAGACCCAAAGACCGGCAAGATCATTCGCCAGCGGATGCGGATTATCAACGAACCGACGGCGGCTGCCCTGGCTTATGGCCTGGAGAAGAAAAAGAACGAGAAGATCGCGGTATTCGACCTGGGTGGCGGTACGTTCGACATCTCCATCCTCGAGGTGGGCGACGGCGTGTTTGAGGTAAAGGCGGTCAACGGCGATACCCATCTCGGTGGCGATAACTGGGACGAGGTGCTGATCAATTACATCGCCGACGAGTTCAAGAAGGAAACCGGGATTGACCTGCGCAAAGACAACATGGCAATGCAGCGGCTCAAGGAAGCAGCGGAGCGTGCCAAGAAGGAACTGTCGGGCCAAACCCAGACCGACATCAATCTGCCGTTCATCACCGCCGATGCTTCGGGGCCGAAGCACTTGCAGATGACGATTACGCGGTCGAAATTCGAACAGTTGACAGAACATCTCGTCGAACGGTGCCGTGGGCCGGTCATGCAGGCACTGCGCGATGCCGGACTCAAACCCAGCGATATAGACGAAGTCGTGCTCGTGGGTGGCATGACGCGAGTGCCGCGCGTCCAGCAACTGGTGCGGGAAATTTTCGGCAAAGAAGGGCACAAAGGCGTCAACCCGGATGAAGTGGTCGCGGTCGGCGCCGCCATCCAGGGCCACCAGCTCCTGTTGGGCAGCAAATCCGAAGTGCTGCTGCTCGACGTCGTGCCGCTGTCGCTGGGACTGGAGACGCTGGGCGGGGTGTTCACCAAGATCATCGAGCGCAACACCACCATTCCCACTTCCCGCAAGCAAATCTTCACCACGGCCGAGGATAACCAGACGGCGGTCACTATCCGTGTCTTCCAGGGCGAACGGGAAATGGCGGCGGACAACCGGCTGCTGGCGCAATTCAACCTCGAAGGTATTCCGCCCGCCCCGCGGGGTGTGCCGCAAATCGAGGTAACCTTCGAGGTCGATCACAACGGCATCCTGCACGTTTCCGCCCGCGATCTGGCCACGGGCAAGGAGCAAAAGATTCGCATCGAAGCGTCCAGCGGCCTGACCCAGGCGGAAATCGAACGCATGCGCAAGGAAGCAGAAGCCCATGCCACCGAAGACCGCCGCCGTCGCGAACTGGCCGAAACTCGTAACCAGGCGGATAATCTCATCTACCAGATCGAGAAAGTGCTCAGGGAACACGGGAGCAAACTCTCCAGCGCCGACAAAGCGGCAGTGGAATCGGCTATCAGTCGGCTGAAGGAAAAGATGAAGAGCGACGACATCGCGGCCATTCGTCAGGGCATTGCCGAACTCGAACAGGCCTCCCACGCCATGTCGCAGCATCTGTATCGCCAAGCAGCCGGCGCGGGAACCGCCACCAGCGGTGATGGCAGCCGTCAGACCGGTGGCCCGTCCGAAGGTGTCATTGACGCCGACTTCGAGGTCAAGAAATAACGTTTTGCCACCACGGCCAAAGCTACAGGTGCAGGACTCTTTGCGGTTTCGCACTGGCACCACGCGGGCGGCGCAAACTCGGGAATATGCCTTGCTAGCCATTCCCTTTGTTTAGTGAGGAGAAGCGCTTTGTCGTCGCCCCTTGGTTACACGAGGATACTCCTCGTTGACCGCTCCCTTTGTTTCCCTACCGCCAGTCCGCTTCTCTCCACACCGCGCAAAATGTCCCCCCTTGGACTGTTGGCCGCTCCCGTTGCTTCTTCTACCGAACCGTCCCGTGAACACGCTCCTATTCTTTCAGACTACTGCCAATGCTTACCCACGCGGGCGGATGCCTGTTTGCCAATTTAGTCTCTCGATTACTCAGTGCGTTTCTCGTCGGGGAAAAGTTCTTCTTCCACCTTATCGTAAAGAGCCAGGTGCCGTTCCAAGGAAAACGGCAGTTTCTTCTTGCGACAATACTCCGCCGCCATTCGCACCGCCTCCCGACACATCTCTAACAAGTAGCGATTGCACACCTCTTGCGGCTTCTGATAGACTTCCGGAACCGCAATCTGATATAACAGCATGCGCCGCTTGGCCGAGTACCGACCATAACGCACACCTTCCCAATCGGGCTGGCTTATGCTCCCAGCAAAACAAAAGACTATGTTCACATCAATGTCCCCAGGATCAAGATATTTTTCAGACCATTTGTAGGTAGCTTGCCATATTGGCTTGGTGGGCACATCATAAATAAGGAATTCTGGTCCTCCTAGTATCTCCCCGTATTCGATCATTCGATGACCTCCTCACGTAGCCGGTAATTAAGCAGACTTAGTTGTCCAGATGCTGCTTCACTTGGTGGCATGGAAAAAGCCAGAAGTAGTGTACCCTGGTCTTAGGTAATCGCTCGCAGTAATATCGGTATAAATACTCTGAATTGTCCAGCCCAAGGCTCCTTATTAAGGGGCCCGGGGATCACGCTTACCAGAAAACGCTCCAGCAACGCCATTTCCCGTCGCGTTCCTTGCGCTATCTCGAACATCTGCTTACCTTTCATGAAACTTTTAGTATACCTCCGCCCTGGGTTTGAGGTGATTCCGAATTTCAAGAGCCGAATCGGATTCCTCTGTTTATCCGTCTCGATGAGCGCGTACAGTGTTGTTGTCTTGGAACTATTATACGAATTGCCGTGAACTTCGCAACTATTATGCGCCCAGATGGAAAAGAACCAGGCCTCGTCGCTGACAAAATACGTGTGGAAGGCGCGGATGGCAAGGTTGTACACGCGTTCATAGGTGCCGGT
>BEIM01000275.1 GCA_002898995.1 bacterium HR36 | reverse complement strand
GTTGCGCGTCCACGGTAAGCCCGTTTTATTCGTTTATGCTCGCGCCCTGGAACAGCTGGGACTGGAAAGCTGGCAGCAAGTGATCAACGAGGTAGCCAAGAAAAGACCCCCGGGAGCCATTTGGATAGGCGACCGCTATAGTCGGCAAGCCGCCCGCATCTTCGATGGCATTCACACGTATAACATTACCGAGCACACCGCTGGTAAAAGTCCTGAACAAATTCGCCGCTGGGCTCGCGAACAATTCCCACGTTGGGTACGCCTGGCTGCCCCCGAGAAGATTAGCTGTCTGACACTGATTCCCGGCTACGACGATAGCAAATTGGCAGATCGCAAGCCTCCACGCCCGATCACGCGCCGCCACGACGGCGATACTTACAAAGTGCTTTGGGAAGAAGCACTGACTGCGAAGCCGGATTGGATATTGATTACGAGTTGGAACGAATGGCACGAGGGTACAGAGATCGAGCCGTCCGTAGAACACGGTAGCCGCGAACTCCAGACGACGCGCATTTATAGCGAGCGCTTCAAAAAGGGCGCCTCGCTTCGCAAGTGAAATCTCTGCTGCCAGGAAAGGTGCTATGAGTCAGACACTAAGTCAGGCGACGGGTCGGGATATTCGCCTGCTTTGCCGGGAGCAGCGTTGGACGGGCCCAACTGCAGGATTGGCTCTCGGATATATTCAGGCGAACTTAGTTATAATACCGCGGGAGTGGGCCTTCGATTTCCTCCTGTTTTGCCAGCGGAATCCACGTGCATGCCCGATCCTCGAAGTCACCGATCCTGGCTGTGCAGAACCCAGGCGCTGTGCACCGGGAGCCGATTTGCGCACCGACTTACCGCGTTATCGCGTGTACCAGCAGGGAAAATTGGTGGCCGAGCCCGGAGAAATCACGAGCTGGTGGCGCGAGGACTTAGTCGCTTTCTTGCTTGGTTGCTCCTTTAGTTTCGAGCGGGCCTTGTTGCAGACCGGCTTACCCGTACGCCATATCGAATGCGGCTGTAACGTGCCGATGTATAGGACTAATATTCCGTGCGCATCTGCCGGTCGGCTTCGTGGTCCAATGGTAGTATCTATGCGACCGATGAAGCCACAGCAAGCGCTGCAGGCGGCGCACATCTGTGAGCGTTTCCCCTTTGCTCATGGCCCGCCTGTTCATTGGGGCGATCCTGCCGTCATCGGGATTGCCGATCTGAGTAAACCCGATTACGGCGACCCCGTGCCTCTCTATCCCGGGGAAGTACCGGTTTTCTGGGCGTGCGGGGTAACGCCGCAAGCCGTTATCCAGGAGAGCGGTGTCGAGTTTGTGATTACACATAAACCAGGCCATATGTTCGTTACCGATTGGCGGGAAAGCGATTATTATGAAATAGCGGAGACCGTCGCCAATCGGCGGGAGCACTTGGCGAACTAAATAGCGGGCACGGCTGGAGGTACCTCGGGAAATATCGGATCGGGAGCTTCGCGATTGAGAAAGTCAATCAGTTGGCGTAGCCGCCCCAGACTGCGGCGGTCAAACTGAAAGCGTAAACGAGGCAAATGCATTAAGTGAACATCATTATGTTCTTCCGGGTCGGCTGGTACTAATTCAAACGTTTCACCAGCTACCATATCGGCAAATTCCTGGCGAATTCGTTCTAATAACTCGGGCGGCAAAATACTACGCAGCCTTAGCACCAGATAATGCTTGCGTCCGACGTAACGCATGCTATGATAAACACGATAAAATTGGCGAATCTCAGCCACCGCCTCGTCTATATTGTCAGTGACCTTATATAGCGCCAGGTCTTGAGGTGAGATATATTCCCGGCGCAACAGCATTTCTCGCAGGAACTGGTCGAAAGTGCGCCAATAATTGCCTCCTGGCTCGTCAATCAAGAGAATAGGAAACATATGACTCTTGCCCGTTTGCACCAAAGTAAGCGCTTCAAAGCCTTCGTCGAGCGTGCCAAATCCCCCCGGGAATAGAGCGACGGCATCCGCTTCTTTGACAAACATAAGCTTGCGCGTGAAAAAGTACTTGAAATTTACCAACCGAGTGTCGTCGGCGGCAATAACGGGATTGGCGGCCTGCTCGAAAGGTAAGCGGATGTTAATGCCGAGACTGCGTTCTTTGCCTGCCCCGACATGTCCCGCTTCCATAATACCGCTGGCTGCTCCCGTGATGATCATGAAACCCAATTCGGCCATTTTGCGGGCGAAAGCCACTGCCGCTTGATAAGCCGGGTGGTCGCGCGGGGTACGGGCGGAACCGAAAATAGTGACTTTCCGCAGGTGCCGATAGCGAGCAAACAAAGAGAGTGCATGCCGCAATTCCTTAATAGCGGTCGCCAGAATCTTAACATCGCCTCGATCTGCGCGGTCGGCCAGGAGTTGATCCGCAGCCTCCTTGATTTGCTGCACTAACTCTTCAACGGTCACCTGCGTATGAGGGCGATTCTCGTTTCGTTTTTCCTGTACGGGTTGGGTTGCGTCCTGGGCGCAAGTCGCCTCTGGCGCGCCGGCCGTAAATTTCGCAGAGCGAAGATCTTCAGGGTGAAACATGTGTCCTAGCTCCTACCCGTTTGGGGAAAATCATCGTACGAAGATGTGAGGCATACTATTGTACGCCGTGGCCACGCTTAGGACAGGGCGCGGATTGCTTCTTCGCGCGTCTCATAAATGGCCCAGAGAGTATCGAGTCCGGTGATGCGGAGCAATTCGCGAGCTGCCGGTCGGGCGCAGCAAATGACTAAGTCCCCGCCCTGAAGCTTGACCAGTTTGTGAAAGCGCAAAAGCAAGGCGATGAACACCGAGCCGATATAATTGACCCGCTGCAAATCCACGATGATGCCGTTGGGCGGGCGCTCTTTGAGCGGGTTGAGCACCAGCTCCGCCACATATTCGACCATCTCCCATTGGAGGTTCTCGACGGCATCGGTCGGTTCGAGGATAGCTAGTTCCCCGAGCCGTTCCAGGCGCAGGAACGTGGCAGGTTCGCGTGCTGGAGCCGGCATGGGCTTCTCCTGTTGTTGGTCCGGGCACCGGCAAGCTCAGCATAACAAATCTCCATTTCCTTACCAGTGCAAAGTCTTCGCGGCAACTGTCTGTGCGCCATGTTTCCCCGCAACCTCCAATTTCGACCATACAATGTTACGACTGAGGGCGTATCGGCGTTGGCAAGCACCGGAATCCGCCAGCAGTGTGGCAGGAGTCTCGCTCATGGCTCAGCTGGCATATGATTTCGACGTAGTGGTGGTCGGAGCCGGACACGCCGGCTGCGAAGCGGCGTTGGCCTGCGCTCGCATGGGCCTGCGGACGGCGCTGTTAACGATGAATTGCGACACCGTGGCGCAAATGAGCTGCAACCCCGCCATCGGCGGCGTGGCCAAAGGGCAGATTGTTCGCGAAATGGACGCCCTGGGCGGCGAGATGGCTAAAGTCACCGACGTCGCCGGCTTGCAGTTTCGCATGCTCAATCGCACTAAGGGGCCAGCCATGCATAGCCCGCGGGCCCAGTGTGATAAGAAACTCTACCAGTTCACCATGAAGCACCGCATCGAAGCGCAGCCCAACCTCACTTTGCGCCAGGAGATGGTGGAGCGGATTCTCGTCGAGCCGCTGACCCGTGCTGAACAAGCGGCTCACGAACAACCCGATCCCTTGGCCGCTCTCGGCGGGCCGCAAAGTGCCGCCCCCCGCTTTCGTGTGACGGGCGTGCTCTGTCAGGGTGATACTCTGTATTGCGCCCGCGCCGTCATCCTGACCACGGGCACCTTTTTGCAAGCGGTGCTTCATGTCGGGGAAGCCAAAGCCCGAGGCGGCCGCATGGGCGACGGCGTTGCCGAAAAACTCAGCGGCAGCCTCACTGAAATCGGCTTTCAGCTCGCCCGATTTAAAACGGGCACGCCCTGCCGGCTCAATGGCCGTACCATTAACTTCGCCATCCTCGAACGCCAACCCGGCGATCCTGATCCCCGGCCTTTTAGCTTCTCCACTCCCAAAATTACCCAGCCACAACTCGATTGCCACATTACCTATACCAACCCCGCCGTTCACGACCTGATCCGTGCCAACCTGCACCGCGCTCCTATGTATAGTGGCCAAATCAAGAGCCGCGGTCCACGATATTGTCCTTCTATCGAAGATAAAGTCGTTCGCTTTCCCGACAAGGATCGGCACCAGATTTTCTTGGAACCCGAAGGATATAACACCCTGGAATATTACTGCAATGGCATCAGCACCAGCCTGCCTAAGGATGTTCAACAGGCTATGATCCGACTTATCCCAGGCCTGGAAAACGCTGAAATTATGCGTTTCGGTTATGCCGTGGAATATGATTATGCCCCGCCGACTCAATTATTTGCCACCCTGGAGACGAAGCTAGTGGCCGGCCTATATTTTGCCGGGCAAATCAACGGTACCACGGGTTACGAAGAGGCTGCGGCGCAAGGATTGATGGCGGGTATTAACGCCGCCTTGAAGCTCCGCGGCCAACCCCCGCTCGTCCTCGATCGCAGCCAAGCTTATATAGGCGTCCTTATAGACGACCTAGTCACACGCGGCGTGGACGAGCCTTACCGTATGTTTACTTCGCGCGCCGAATATCGCTTGCTCTTGCGCCATGACAACGCGGACCGCCGACTCAGTCCGCTTGGCTGGCGTGTCGGCCTCCTTAGTGCGGAGGCGTGGCGCAGGGTGCAAGAAAAAGAGGAACGGTTACAGCGCCTCCGTAACATTCTTGAAACGGAACGTTACGATGGCGTCACTCTCGACCATTGGCTTCGCCGACCAGGAATTGAGTGGGAACATTTGATAGCCTGGAAGCCCGCATTAGCTGAGTTTCAGGCTTGGCCAGAAGTTATCGAGCAAGCAGTCCTTGATATACGCTACGCGGGTTATATCGAACGCCAAGCCGCTCAAGTGGAGCGGCTACGTAAGTGGGAATCGCGCATCATTCCAGAACATTTCGATTATCAGGCCGTTCCCCAGTTGCGCGCAGAAGCGCGCGAAAAGTTGCTGCGCATCCGCCCGCGTACCCTGGGGCAAGCCAGCCGCATTAGCGGTATCAGCCCTGCAGACATCGCCTTGCTAGTTTTCTATCTGGAAAATGCCCGCCGCGAAATCCCCGCCACTTCGGGTGCGAGCGATTGCCTTGCAGAAACGGCTGATGCTTAGCTAAATACCAGCCTCGGGAATCCATTTACTTAGCTCTAACTCCTGTGCCGCTTGCCAGGCCTCCAGCGTCCCAATCGGAAACCAAAAATGAGCCTGGATTACTGTGCACGGTTGTTGCTGTGCCAAGAGATTTACCATTTCTGTTAGCTCATATTCACCTCGCGGCGACAGGCTGGGTGGTATATCAAATATCCTGCGCGGCAACATAAGATCGGAAG
>BEIM01000274.1 GCA_002898995.1 bacterium HR36 | reverse complement strand
AACACATTCGCAATTTCTGCATCATTGCTCACATTGATCACGGCAAGAGCACCTTAGCCGACCAGTTCCTGCTGCGCACAGGCACCATCAGCCCGCGCGAGTTTCGCGAACAAGTTCTCGACGATATGGATTTGGAACGGGAGCGTGGCATCACTATCCAGATGCACCCAGTAACCATTTACTACAGGCCAGGGAATGGAGAAGGAACAGCGGAAACGTATGAGCTGAACCTAATTGATACCCCGGGGCACGCGGATTTCAATTACGAAGTATCGCGCAGTCTGGCGGCATGTGAAGGGGCGATTTTGCTGGTGGATGCTACGCAAGGCGTGCAGGCGCAGACGGTGCATAATGCTTTTCTCGCTCTGGAGGCGGGATTAGTCATCGTCCCCGTGGTCAACAAAATTGACCTCGCCATGGCCCGGCCAGAAGAAACCGTGCTGGAAATGGAACACAGCCTGGCGATAGAGCCAAACGAAGTGCTGTTTTGCAGCGCCAAAACTGGACAGGGCGTCGAGGAGGTGATGCGGGCGATTCTAGAACGGATTCCCCCTCCTGCCGGTACGGCGGAGCGACCCTTGCGGGCGCTGGTCTTCAACAGCCATTTCGACACCTATCGTGGGGTGGTCGTTTATGTGCGGGTTAAGGAAGGGGTGCTGCGGCGCGGGCAGCGGATTCGCTTTATGCGGACTGGGCGGGAGTACGAGGTCCAGGAGTTAGGGCAATTTCGCCCGGCCATGAAACCGTGCGAGGAATTAGGGCCCGGGCAGGTGGGCTATCTGACCGCGGTAATTAAGAACATTCAGGACGTCAAGATCGGTGACACGGTAACCGATGCCCGCCAACCTGCAGCCGAGCCGTTGCCCGGCTACAAAGAGCCGAAGCCGATGGTGTATAGTGGCCTGTATCCCGTCAATAATGCCGATTTCGAGGCCTTGCGCGAGGCGTTGGCTCGCCTCAGCCTGAACGATTCGAGTTTCACCTGGCAACCTGAAACGAGTGAAGGGCTGGGTTTCGGCTTTCGCTGCGGCTTTCTTGGCATGCTGCATCGGGAAATTATTCAGGAACGGTTGGAGCGCGAAAGCGGCTTGGAGTTGGTGCACACCGCGCCGAACGTGACTTATGAGATCGTCAAGCGTAACGGCGAGGTGGTCCAGGTCCAGACGCCTCAGGATGTCCCCGATGCCGGCCAAATTGCTGAGTTCCGTGAACCGATTGTGCGGGTCAACTTCATTATTCCTGCCGAAAACATCGGGGCGATCATGCAGTTGTGCGTAGAAAGGCGCGGGAATTTCTTGCGCACCGAATACCTCAGCCCGACCCGCGCTATGCTCGTATTCGAAATGCCGCTGGCCGAGGTGATTTACGACCTGTATGACAAGCTGAAATCCATCACCCGTGGTTACGGCACGATGGACTACGAATTTGTGGGGTATCGGGCAGCGGATCTGGTGAAGCTGGATATTCTGGTGCACGGCAAGCGGGTGGATGCACTGTCGACGATTGTGCATCGCAGCCAGGCGGAACGGCGTGGGCGGTTGCTGGTGCGGAAATTGCGGCGGGAAATCGCTCGCCATCAGTTCGAGATTGCTATTCAAGCTGCCATCGGCAGCCGGGTCATCGCCCGCGAGACGATCGCCCCGCTGCGGAAAAACGTCACCGCCAAGTGCTACGGGGGCGACATCACGCGTAAACGCAAGCTCTGGCAGCGGCAGGCGGAAGGCAAGAAACGCCTCAAGCAAATCGGCCAGGTAGAAATTCCGCAAGAGGCTTTCCTGGCCGTGCTCGGCGAGGACGAGGAGAAGTAGCTCGCAAGCGGGCGACCACCTCCTCTTTCCTTGCCGCTCGCAGCTTGGCAGCACGGCCGACTCCTTACAGCAAGCAAACATTCTGCCCTAAGCAAAGGAAACGCTCATGAGCGAAAAGCCAGCGTCGGACCAACCGATACCGCACGTGCCGCTTCCACCAACTTCACCGGATGGGCAGGTATCGCCGCAGTCGGCGGAATCGGCGAGTTCTTCCGAGCCGGTGAAAAAGATAGCACAGGGAAACGACCCGCCGGCGGGCGAGCAACCGTCTCCACCGGTAGCAGCGGTCAATTCGCGGCAGCTCGCCACGGTGGCCACCGAACCAGGCAATGGCAGGAACGAGGCGCCGCACACCTCAGAACGCTCTTCGTTCCGCGACTTGCTGGACACCGTGGTGTTTGTGGTATTTCTGGTGCTATTGCTCAAGACGTTCGTGGCCGAAGCCTTCGTCATTCCGACGGGTTCGATGGCGCCCACGCGGCTGGGGAATCATTTTGTCAACCGATGCCCGCAGTGCGGTTATGAGTATTTCGTCGGCTACACTGGGGAGAGCGGCCGGCGTCGCGTGGAACCGCCCGATTACGTCCTGTGTCCCAATTGTCGGCATGTTCATGCGCCGGGTTGTCTGGAGGGCGGGGATAAGGTGCTGGTGCTGAAGACGGTTTATGACTTCCAACGCCCTGACCCCAGCCTGAACCGCCACGATACCATTGTCTTCAAGTTTCCCGGCTGGGGAGATCGGGCCATCGGTGACCAAATCTACGAAGGCCCGACTTCCCCCCATTATTTACAGGCGTTTTCGCCTTACAACTACATCAAGCGGCTGTGGGGCTTTCCCGGGGAGCGTTTGGCGATCTGGGTGGGAGATGTCTATCTCGCCACTGACGAAGATAAGCCGAAACTCAGCATCATACGCAAACGACCAGATCGCATGCTGGATATGCGGCAGTTGGTGTACGATGCGGATCATGAACCGCGGGCGCTGGCCCAGAAGTTGTCGCGGTGGGAAGATGAAGCCGTGCGGCCTGTGCCCGGTTGCTCGGTGCCCGCTCAGGACCGTTCTCCTGGGCACTGGCAACGCCAGCTGCTAGAGAACGGGCAAGGTTTCGCCGCGGAGTTTCACGTGCAGGCGGACGACTCGCCACGCTGGCTCCGCTACGAACACCGCGTCCCGAAAGAATGGAGCGCGCCAGCCAATAACGCCCATGGTGAAGGCCAGCGTCCGCGATTCGCAGCCGAGGCCCAGGCAGAGGAAATCCTAAAAGACCCGCCCCGGCCCCAGCTGATCACCGATTTCACCGCTTACAACTGGACGAATTTCGGCCGGTATAGCTGGCACTGGGTGCGTGACCTGATGTTGGACTGCGAAGTAGAAGTGGTGCACGCCAGCGGCACGTTTGCACTGGAATTGGTGGCGGGAGTGGATCGATATCAGGCGATATTCGATCTGGGTACAGGCCAGTGTAGTTTGCGGGCGTGGCGAGAGGGACTGCCTTTGGCTCTGCCCGGCACGCCGCAGGCCAGCACTTCCATGTCCCGACCTGGTCGCTATCACGTTATCTTTGCTGACTTCGACCAGCGGTTGACGTTGTGGGTAGATGGCAAATTGGTGTTCGCGGATGGTGTGGAGGTGCCGCCTTTGCGAGCTGACCAGCAGGGGCCGCGCCTGGCGGACCTGGCGCCCGCAGGGCTGCTGGCACAACGCACCGAAGTTAAGGTGCGGCACCTGCAATTGTGGCGCGACATTTATTACACGCAGCGTGATCCCGAAGATGTACGGCTAGTGCTGGTGGCGGGCAATGGCCAGGTTTTTGAACCGCCTGACATCCTCAGCCTCAAAAACGTGCCTATAGCTGCCTACCGTCAGTGGGCCGAGAATATCTTTCGGAAACTCGCCGAAGAGAAACCGAACGATTTTCATGGGGCGCTGCCAGCCGATCAGACCGCTTTGCATCGAGTGCGGCCAGAGCGCTGGAGACCGTATTATCCGCGCGGTGTGGTAACGCACCAGATCGCGGCGAACGGCCAGGTTGCCTTCGCGGAGGAAGGCAGCTACGGCGAACCCGTGTATTATCCCGATCGGCTAAATGGTGGACCGCGCGTCTTCGGTCCCGACGAGTACTTCGTCCTGGGCGACAATAGCACCTCCAGCCAGGATAGCCGAGCCTGGGGACAAGTGCCGGAACGGCTGCTGATGGGCAAAGCGGTAGTGGTCTATTTCCCGTTCTGGCCGTTCGGCTCATCGCGCCTCGGCCTTATTCGCTGACGGCTGCGACCTCGCCCGGAGCTCCGGCTCAAGCGGAACCGCTGCTCCGCCGCGTCCAAGTGGAATCCCGGACGCCCGAGTGCCCGTACAGGTTGCAGCCCGCTCGGCGAGCCGAGCCTATACGGATACGGGGGTGGTAGCGAATCCCGAGAATTGCGAGATGCTCCGCAGCTGCGACATTGCCATTCGTGTCCGCTACGCAGAAACTGATCGCATGGGATTGCTGCACCATGCGCAGTATTTGGTCTATTTTGAACAGGGGCGGACGGAATTGCTCCGCCAGCAAGGAATCAGCTATCGCGACCTGGAGGATGCGGGCTACTTTCTGGTAGTCGTGGCAGCGCAAGTGAAATATCGTCGGCCTGCGTACTACGATGACCTCTTGACGTTGCGTACCATGCTGCAGCGCCTGACGAATGTGCGGATAGAACACCGCTACGAGCTATATCGCGACGGCGAGTTGCTGGCGGAAGGTGCGACTACTTTGGCCTGCGTAGATCGCGCGGGCAAGCCGCAAGCACTGCCTGGGGTTCTGCGACCCCAGGGCTGACCAGCCGTCTGACGACTCGGCGGCACGCACCCGCACGGGCAAAAGTCAAACTGGGAATCGGCCACCGCGGAGATATTGATCATGAGGAGTTTGGTCATTCGCTGGTTGTTGCCGACGATATTGTGTCTGTTGCCGGCGGTGGGGGGTGTGGCGCTTGCCCTGGCCATGCCCGAGGCAGCCTTGCGCTTCTATCTGGAGCGCGTTCGCGAATCGTATCTGGATTGGCTGATTCTCGGCCTGGGAATAAGCTTGGCCCTCATCCAGTTGGTTTTGAGCTGGCGTGCGCTACGCTGGCAAGAAGTGGATTTCGACCATCGCCCCGATGAAGTGTGGCAGCAGATGGCATGGGCGGCGGAATGGTTTCCGCTGCTGGGTCTGTTTGGTACTGTGGCGGGCATTCTGCAAACCTTCGCCGCGATTGGTTTGCGTCAGGTTGTGCCGCAGCAGGAGATCTTGCGTCTGTACGCCCCTGCGCTGACGACGACCGCGAGCGGTTTGCTGATGGCACTGGTCAATGTCGTGCCGTGGTGGCTGGTAGTGGTAGGTCGCCGATTGATTCTGACCCTGGCCTTGCGCCCTGCACGATACAGCTAAAGACATGGCTTGGCCGGCAGACGCCTGCCGCTCAAGGGAACTGGGTGAAGCCAATTTCGATGGGTTCGTACCATGCGCTGGAATACACGGCGGGCTGACATCCACCGCTCTTTCACCGGCCGCAGCATGACTCGCTTTCTTCTCCCCATGGCCGACGTCAT
>BEIM01000273.1 GCA_002898995.1 bacterium HR36 | reverse complement strand
GGTTCCACTAGCGCCGCATCTTCCCGCAACGCTCTAAAGGTCAAGCCTCCGTCTTCGCTGACCGCTATCAATCGGCGATGATTGCCCCGATAACTGCGAATGTTGAGCAGAACGCGACCATCACTGAGTTCCACGGCTTGACACTCGTTACATTCCGGACCGACGCTGCCACCAATCTTCCAGCTTTTGCCATGGTCGTCGCTGTAAATGACATGCGAACGCCACACCACTCCTTGCGCCGTGGGCTCCTTGTGATCGCACGGGATTACCAGGCGCCCGCCTGCCAGTTGGATACCTACTCCTGGCCCCGTGGCGTACCAGGTCCAGCCAAACCGTTTTACCTGTGCGGTAATGTTGGTTGGCCTGGACCAAGTTTGGCCCTCATCATCGCTGTAGGTGAGCCAAACGGTGCGCGTGCCTTTTGCCGTGCCATTGGTGATTGCGGGTTCGGCGTCTTCACCGAGATTGTGGGTCATCAGTAGGAAGATGCGTCCTGTATGCCGATCTACAACCGGGCACGGATTGCCGCATGTGTTTCGGCCGTTATCCCAAACGACCTGAAGCGCCGACCAGGTTTTGCCACCATCCGTGCTGCGTTTGCAAACCAGATCGATATCGCCGAAATCGCTGGCGCTGTGTTTGCGGCCTTCGCAAAATGCCAGGACCGTACCGCGCGGCGTGGTCAACAATGCGGGGATACGGAAAGTATGGTACCCCTCACGACCGCTGACCCAAACAGCGTTTTGCACCAACTGGGCTTGCCCTGAGGATCTTGCACCAGTCTCGATGGCCAGCAACGCGGTCGCATATATCGAACCAAACCACCACGCTAGTCGTGTCCACTGGTACCGCATCACACCTCCTTTGCACAGCGCACGACAGGGGTGAGGACCTGCCTGCCGCAGCTTGTCTTGCCGAGTCATTTCAGCAATGGCCAACTCCCTCCTCACAAGTTGCGGGCTTTATGTAGTCGTAGGCAGTGGTTCCGGTTCTTCGTGAGGCGGTGGCCCCAGACGTGTAATGAGTGACCACCCGGGGGGATCGCTGGCCGGGAAAGATTCCTCCGAAGCTTCGTCCACCAGGTCCGTTTCCACAACGACCTCTTGCGCTTCTGCAAACACCTGCAAGTCCTTGTCCTGCGGGTGCAAAGTCGGGGCAACGCTCATCATGGCCATCCTCCTGTGTGGCGATAGACCCGGCTGGCCACATTTCATTGTACGACCCTGCCGCGCCTTGCATTCCCTCTTTTTTCAACCATAATGGTCAGCAAGCCAGCTTGTTGAGCTGAGAACGCCATTGCGTGCGACACAGAGGACGCCGCAGCAAGGGAGGGAAGAGTCATGACACGATTGCCACTCTGGACCTGGGCACTGTTAGGCGCGACCCTTCTGGGAGTCGGGGAAGCTCACGCAGAAAGCGGCTACCAAGCGGGCGTGGCCAAAACCATCATCACCCCGGAGCCAGGGCTGTGGCTTGCTGGCTACGCCGGCCGCAACAAGCCTGCGGAAGGCAAGGCCAATGACCTGTACGCCAAAGCGTTAGCTCTGCAGGACAGCAAAGGAACACGCCTCGTATTGGTCACCCTCGATGTCATCGGTCTGCCGCGGGATTTGTCGGAGGAGATGTACCAGGATATTCGCCAGAAGACGGGCTTGCCGCGCGAAGCGGTGGTGTTCGCTTGCTCACACACCCACACCGGCCCGGTCATTTATGGCAACCTCATGGATATGTATCCGCTAACTCCCGACCAGCCCGAAAAACTGAAAAAGTACCGGGAATTCTTGCGGCAAACCGTGGTCAAGTTGGTAAGCGAGGCAGTGGCCGAGCTGCGCCCGGCTCAGCTCCTGTACGGCGAAGGGACAGCCCGATTCGCCATCAATCGCCGACAACCGCGGGACAAGAGCATCGTCCTCGGCCAGAATCCGCAAGGCCCGGTGGATCATTCCGTACCCGTCCTGGCGGTACGCGATCCGCAGGGCAAAATTCGCGCCATCGTTTTCGGTTATGCCTGCCATAACACCACGCTTTCGTTTTACCAGTACTGCGGCGATTACGCAGGATTTGCTCAGGAATATGTCGAGGAAAAATTCCCTGGGGCGGTGGCCATGTTCTGGACGGGTTGCGGCGGCGATGCCAATCCGCATCCCCGTGGTTCTCTGGAATTGGCGCAGAAGCATGGCCGTGAATTAGCTGACGCCGTTGCCGACGTCCTTCGCCGCGAACTCACCCCGATTCGCGGACATTTCCGCGCAGCTTACTCCACGATCAGCCTGCCCTTGGACAAACTCCCGAGCAAGGAGGAATTGCAAGCCCAATCGCTGAGCAAGACCCACGCCGTACAAGCTCGGGCCAAGCTGCTTTTGCGGCTCTGGGAAATGCAGAGCAAGCTCGATGACCATTACCCACATTATCCCGTACAAATCTGGCGGCTCGGCGACGACATTGGCTGGATTATGCTCGGCGGCGAAGTCCTCGTGGATTACGCCCTCCGCTTCAAAAAAGACTTCGGCGATAAACGCACCTGGGTCATGGGCTACGCCAACGACGTCATGGCTTATATCCCCTCGGTGCGCGTCCTCAAAGAAGGCGGGTACGAGGCCGACAGTTCAATGATTTATTACGGCTTTCCCACTAAGTGGTCGCCTTTGATCGAAGAATTAATTGTCCGCGAAGTCCATGCCTTGATGAATTCCGTCAAGTAACAGTGCACCCGAATTGCCTGCCGGACGTGATGCGGCTATGCGTTACCATTTCCTGGGCATTCCGATCATCACCTCGCAAATGGATGAGGAATGGTTTCCGCCTCTGGATCGAGTCGGGCCGGAGGGCTTGGTCTGTCTCGGCGGACAACCAACACCACGACGGTTACTGGCAGCGTATCGGCGCGGCATCTTTCCCTGGTATAGCGAAGGCGAGCCAGTCGCCTGGTTTTCGCCAGACCCGCGTGCCATTTTCGAGCTCGACCATTTCCACGTCCCGCGCCGATTGATGCGTACCATCCGCCAGGGCAAATTTCGCATCACTCTAGATCAGGCTTTCGCCGAGGTCGTACGCGCTTGTGCCCGCCGTCCGGATAGCGAGACCTGGATCACTCGCCGGTTGCTTCGCACCTATCTGGAACTGCACAAACGCGGCTTCGCCCACAGCGTCGAATCCTGGTACGGCGAGGAACTGGCCGGCGGCATTTTCGGTGTGGCCATCGGCGGATTCTTCTCCGGCGAATCCATGTTTTACCGTATCAGTGACGCCTCCAAAGTCGCTCTGGTACATCTCGTCGAGCATTTGCGCCAGCGCGGCTATGTGCTCCTTGATATTCAGGTAATCAACGAAAACACTCGCCGCTTCGGTGCTGTATTGATCCCCCGCGACGAATACCTCCGCCGCTTACAACACGCCCTCACCCTACCGGTCACTTTCACCCCAACCGCTGGTTGATTGCTAAGTGGTACCCGACTCGCTCATCGCTATAATAACCGCAGGAACATTCCTCCCTCGATGTCAGAACTGAACTGGACTAAGCGAAAAAGTCTATCAGCACACGCTTGCTTCCAGACCAACCAGAAGCCTAGCTAACCATCCTAAATAAATCAATGGCACGACGACAATCTCCGTCCCGGCACTATGGTATTACTGGGAATCCCAACTATGATGGGAGACCCTTTACGGACTTTAGTTCGGTCACGCCGGAGACACCGTTAGAAAAGCTCAACCTGAACTGGCGTGAGTGTGATCTGCCGGAACGTGAGCGTACTAAACATGTACATCGCTTACATCCGTATCTCGGTAAATTTGTTCCGCAACTGGTGGAGATCTTCCTGCGCAAATATCAACCTCGCACAGTGTGTGACCCGTTTTGTGGTTCCGGGACGACGCTTGTCGAGGCCAACTCCCTCGGAATACATGCTGTGGGCTGCGATATATGTGAGTTTAACTGTCTCTTGACAAGAGCCAAACTCGCAAACTACAACTTAGTGCTATTGCAGCGCGAAACTCGGGAAGTAATGGAAAGATTGCAGCTCAGCTTAGAAAGCCCTTTATTCCGCAAGGAAACCGCCGATTACCTCGAGAAAGCTTCTGGATATTTGCGTACCTGGTATGCTCCGCAGGCGCTTTATCAACTTCTATATTTCAAGACTCTGATTCAAGATTGTCGTTACCGGGAACTGTTTCAGGTGGTGCTGTCGCGGGCAGCTCGTTCCGCACGGCTGACCACTCATTATGAACTCGATTTTCCCAAAAAGCCGCAAAGAGAACCCTATTACTGTCATAAACACCGACGTATCTGTCAACCCACACACGAGGCTTTGCGATTTCTTCTGCGGTACAGCGAAGACACGTTAGAGCGGGTTGAGCAGTTCAGCCAGCTGCGCAGCAACGCATCGGTGCAAGTGCTTTGTGGCGACGCGCGGAAGATTACGTTTCCCCCTGCCGATATGGTGCTTACTTCCCCACCCTATGTTGGTTTGATTGATTACCACGAGCAGCATCGTTATGCCTATGAGTTACTCGATTTGCCAATGCATCAGGCAGAGGAAATTGGTTCCGCATCCTTCGGCCAATCGCAAACAGCGATTCAGCGCTATCTGGAAGATATGACCCAGGCGTTCGCTAATGTGATGAGGTCCTTACGACCGGGTGCCCGGATGGTAATTGTTGTGCATGATCGTTTTCACCTTTATGAAGACATTGCTCGCCGATTAGGGTGTCGTATAGAATGCCGACTTAGGAGGCACGTTAATCGCCGTACCGGCCGCCGGGCTGCTGACTTTTTCGAGGACGTAATTGTATGGCAGGTACCATAAGCGCACAGACGAGGAAACAAATCAAGCAGGCTATTTTGCAAGCGCTCCGCTCCCCAGTGTTACGGCAAAATACGCTATGGCGTTCAATCCATTTGGTGAATCGCGCTCCGACTATCGCCACTCGATTGCCCAGAACTATCTCGACCTCAAAACTGAGGTTCTTCTAGGTGCGGAGTTTTGGGACCACCTGGGCGGTACTGGGACTTATCACGATTTGCTATTCGTTTATGCGGAAGCAGGACTAGAGATTCGACTCCGCTTGCAGCAACTGTTTAGCATAGAATCGCCGTAAATCAGCTGCCTTGCACATTTGAGCTGGAGCGATATTGTGAGCGAAGTTACCGCTCGGTGTCGGTTTTATCCGCGTTGATGGCTGATGAAGGCTGAAAGGAAGAGGCGGTTTGGCCGTTCGTTGCGGTCATGGAAAGTTTAGTATTCTGGTCGGTTGCGTTGGCAGCATTGACCAGGCCGGCCGGCGCTGCCAGATCGTCGGTTGTTGGTTGCGGGTCAATATAGTGCTGCTTGTGCATCCATGCGCGGCGGCGCCGAGACCACAATGCAGCCAGGTCGTCTACATAAGAATAGAC
>BEIM01000272.1 GCA_002898995.1 bacterium HR36 | reverse complement strand
GTCTCCTCGGCTTTCTTGACGGTAATTTCCTGATGGTCTGCCCCCACGCGATTGAGCACCACCTGGACACGCTGATCCAGGCCATCCAAACTTTGCAAGGACATCAGCAGTCTGACGGCATTCCGCAGCGCGGTGAGTTCCAGTTGGGTGATGAGCAAAATGACATCGGCATGACGCAAGGCGGCCAGGTCAGTCTGGCGATAGCCTTTACTCAGATCGACAATGACGTGGGTGAAGGCTGCCCGCAGCAAGCCGAGCACGCGGTTGATCTGTTCTTCCTGGATAGCGGCGGCGTCTTCGAGTTGCACGGGATGGGGTAACAGCGACAGGCCAGTGCTGTGCCGCACCAGCGAACGCCGTAACAAGGTCATGTCGAGGCGCTCGACGCTCAACGCCACATCTGCCAGGGTGTAGCTGGGAATAAGGTCGAGGGTGACATCCGCATCGCCGAGGGCCAGGTCGAGGTCAACGAAGACGACATTATGGTTGGGATTCTGAGCCAACGCCACTCCCAAATTGATGCCGATGCTGGTGCAGCCAATGCCGCCTCGCGAACCAATGATTGCGATCACCTGGGAAGTAGGAGCCAGCGGTTGCCCATTGGTTTCTGCGGGCACTAACTGTTGCCGCACACGCTGTAAGGCAGCGACCAGTTCATCGAGGGCAATCGGCAAGGTGAGAAACTCCCGCGCCCCGCTCCGCAACGTCTGGAGGATGAACGGGCCATCGGTGCGGGAGCTGGCCGCCAGCACCCCCATGTGCGGAAACTCCTGATTCAACTGTTGAATCAGGGACAGGGCCACTTGCGGGTTATTGTCCATTGCCACCAAAGCGATGTCCGGCTGCGTCTGCCGCACCACATCTACGAAAAACTCGTAGCGGGCGCACTCCGCCTCCAGCCAGATCGTGTCCAGCCCCAGCAAGGTGTCGCGGAGGCTGTCGCGCGTCTGGTCATTCGGATCGACCAGAGCTAATCGAATCCAATCGCTGACGCTCATGCAGGATCACCGTAGAAGGCGCCGTTGAGTTTCTTCCCATCGTCATCAAGCAATATTCGAGCTGGTATGCTGAGCCGATCGGCAGCACTCAATCTTCACGCAGCGGGCGGTAAAGAGGCCGGCGGACCGGTTTGCCCAGGGTAGCGGGCGACGCCGGTTCCACCACCACCGTTTCTGCTGCTGCCCCCTCTGCTTGGTCAGGTTGGCCAGCAGAGGCAGAAAGTTCGGTTGTCGCAGCTGGGAGCGGCATCGGACCAGGGAACACGAAAGATGGGTTGTGTTCGCGCTTGTCAGAAGTACCCTCCGAAAGCCCGGGCGGCCGAGGCGACGCTTCGGGCAGCACGCTTGGCACGATGGCGGGTTCAGAAGGCTTTTGCGAGGGCGTGTTCGCCGGACCATGGGTTTCCAAGAGCTTCGCACTAGGCAAAGTGGCTTCTGCAGGAGGATGGGCTCCCCACCTATCGGGCGGTCCGTAAATCCAGTGGGCTGGACGATAGCAGCCATCCGGTTTCAGCGGCCTTGGTCCAGGCGGCGCTTCCAGAATGCCTTCCAAGAATAGCTCAAAATCGGTAGGCCGGCGGGTTTCTTGACCTGGAAAACAGATCGGCCTTTGATGCGGCCATAATCCTCCTACCAGCCGCGGCGTCACCAGAATAATCAACTCCTGTTCGCGCTCCTCATACTGGACACGTCGAAATGCCGCGCCGATGAACGGCAGGTCGCCGATGAACGGCACCTTGTTCGTGGCGGCGTCCACCTCGGTTTGCATCAGTCCGCCCAACACCAGACTCTGGCCACTTTCCAATTCCACCGTCGCTTCTTCTTCCTGGGTGAGGAACCGCGGTACAATGGTGCCGGAGATTTGCACAGGTTGACTGAAATCCAGCCGACTGACTTCTGCACGGACTTGAATGCGAATCCGACCATCGCCTAGAACCACGGGCAGGAACTGCACGATGGTACCGAAACGGCGGAACTCCACACCAGGTGCCTGTCCTAACGCTGCCGGCGTCGGATAGGGTTGTTCCCCACCAACGGTTATCCGTGCGGGCCGGCCACTCCGCGCCAGCAACACCGGGCTGGTCAATATCTTGGCCAAACCTTCGCGGCGCAACGCCTCCACGAAACCGAGAAAAGCACTGGAGGCATCGGTGATCCCGTAAAGGATGTTAGTGGCAGCATCGAAAATCGGACGGTCTGCCGCAAACGTGCCCACGCCCCCACGCAGGTTGATCGTTTGCGGATTGATCAGGGTGCCAATGGTGTTGCCGAAATAATCCGCCTGATCTGACCAGAGGAAATTGAACCCAAAGCGGCGCAATTCGGTGCGGTCCACTTTGGCTACGATGACTTCCAATTGTACCATGTGCGGCCCGACGACCCGCAAATTATTGGTAACTCGCCCCGCCCCTGCATAGCCCTCCAAAAAACGAATCAGCGGGTCAATATCCTCCGCAGAATCTACGGTGCCTCCGACGATGAGCGTGCGGTCTGGCCCCTGGGTGATTTCCACGTTGGCCCGCCTGAATTGCTTGGCCACCGCTTGACGGATGAACTGTAAATCTGGCTCCACAGCAATGAGCAAATTCGCCACCTGCTCCTTTTCGTCCGTCAGCATCAACCGGGTAGTTCCCACGCCGATCCCGACTATTTGCAGCACATTCGGCTTGTTTGGAACTGGGCGGACTTCCACCACCCCATCGCGCGAGGTAGCCGCTTCTTTAATCCGCAACCCGCTCGGCGCACGAACATATATTGTCTCGCCGAGGGTCAGCACCTCATCGGGACCACCGCCACGATTGGTAGTGCCGGGCTGCTGCGGCAAAGCCCAGGCGGCGTATCCGAGGCCGACCAGTATTGCAACCATCCCAGCCGTGGCATAGCGCACTCGACCTAACCTCAGGCGCATCCCTTCACCTCGCATTCTGAGAATTTGACACCCTTGGGCCAGCATCCCTCCCGGGTACGCAAGAGCGTCACTGTGTTCCCGTTTTCGCTATCAGATGGGCCTGCTTTAGTGCAAGCGCCCAGGAGGAGCGGGTAGCCCTCAAGGAGAGTTTTCTGGGGCGTATTCGTAGACACGTACCTGCCCGTTGTTGATGATGGTTTGCTTGAAAGGCTGCCTAGCCAGCGGATCAGGTGGCAGGCTAGCGACTACCTGGACAGGTTCTTGCGGTGGCCTTTCTTCCTTGGCAAGACTGGCTAATCGTTGATGCCAGCTTGGCGAGGCCCCCGTCGTTTTCACTTCCTCAGTGTCATCCGGTCGGCGGGCCACCAGCCGCAAAGTCCCCGTATCCGCGTACACACTGAGCAACTCCGCTTGCTCGAGCGTTACCCGCAAGGTGACGCGGTCATACGTCTTGGCGATGGTGCCTTCGGGAATCTGGGGTTGCTGGTCAATGGCCAGCACTTCGATGTTTTGCAGGATGGTTTTGGAATAGGGTTGATTATTTTCGCCGCGCAGTTGAGTGGCCACTACATCCACGCGCGATCCCGGAAGGATGAATCCGCCGGCCGCACTGTCGAGCGTTACCTTGACGCTCATCAACCGCTCGCCCTCGCGGAGTTTGGCCACCAGCGGTTCCTGACCGGGAGGCAAGAGGTCGGCCTCTTGCAGCACCTTACCAGGTTCCAGCGCCGCGCGGACCGTGCGTCCACGCACGTGATCCAGCTGCTTGATGGCATCCCGCGGCGCTTCCAACTTGGATAATTTCTTCACTTCAAACCACTGCCCTGGTTCGCTTAGCTGCGTGTAGCCTGGTACTCGCTGGCGCGCTACCAGCACCTGCACTTCCTCCAGTGGCGGTGGGCTTTCTGGTTTAGCGCCGAAGTATTTGCTCGTTGCCACGCTGGCGCCCAGCCCTGCCAAGACCGCCAGCGCCACAATCAGCAGCATCTTTGGTCGCAAGCGCACGGGTCCGCCTCACTCTTAGGGGAGCTAGCCAAGGTGGTTGCAGAGGGGATCACCCAGTTCCGCCATTCCAGCTTTCACCGCAAACTGCTGCTTGAGCGTCTTTACGTTGCGCCTGAGCAAGGCCCAGCTCAGCTTGACGGCTTATGCCAGAATTACGCTTCGGCGAAATTCTGCCGAAGACTTGAGATTTTCCGATTCTGCGGGAAAATACGCGGGCGTGTCATCCGCGAGGTTGAGTCTCTGCCTGTGGCCGAAAGGGTTATCCCGAATGCGTCCAGATCCTTAGGATGAGATAGCCGATGAAGCCGAGGCACAGGGGCAAACCGTAGGGTAGCAAAACCATGCGGGGTTTTCGTTGCCATGCCCGCTGCGCGACATCTTGCCAACTGCCAGCGCTGGCCAGGTCAGTCAGGATGTCGCCGGTATTCATGCGGTATTCGTGCCACCGCCCATGCCAGATCATCAAGCCAATGCCCAGGACACCGCCAATCACTGCCGCCAAACAGAAACCGTAGAGCACAATCCAGAAGCCTTCAGTCAATCCGTACAGGGCGCCGATCCAAGCGCTAAAGCCCATCTGCATTTTCACGTCCCCTGCGCCCATCCCGCCTATGGCGTACACGGGCCAGAGCAGCAAGAAACCGAATCCCAGCAACACGAGGCTGGCCCAAAATCCCGCCCAGCCTGAATCAATCGTGCCCAAAGCTAACCCGCTCAGCATCATGCCGAAGGTAAGCCAATTCGGCACCTTCAGCTTCCAGCAATCAATTATTGCTCCCGCAATCAAAAAAGCGCAGAGCACAATAAGCGGCCAATGGTTAGTCGCCGCTGACAGCCAAGTCTCCATTGCCGTGACTCCCACGCTGCTCGCAGCGGTCGGCCGCGAGCCAGCTTGCTAAGCTCACAGAAGCTCCCCCCGCAAGCGACACGGTAACCGCAGTAACGCCCGAGACCGAAGCGGAAGTGTCAGTTGCCGCGTGCATTCAGCCCGCTGGGGTTTCGCCGGCCGAAGGCAGCAAGTCGGCCGAACGAAACCCTCGAAATTGTCCTGCGCCAGCACCGCGTCCAGGCAGAAGATTCCAGCTAGCCAGCACCTCGCAGCAAGAGGCCTACGCTAGCGTTATTGAGCGCTGCTGATGGTGTCGCTGACCTTCTGGAATTTGTCGCGGGCACTCTGGCCGAGGCTAGTGATGGCAGCAATGCACACCACGACGATCAGGGCCAGCATCACCGCATACTCGACGGCGGTCGGGCCATCTTCACTGCGCACAAAGCGCTTTACCGCATGCAGCACAGACCTCATGGCAGTACCCTCCCAATCTTGGAGTTGCTTCAGGACCTTTTCGATTCGCCGGACAGACCGCCTGTCCGACGCTTTTGCTCACGGTGAATGGGGACCGAATCCTCCCTTGATGATCACCTGCTGGAAACCATTGAGCGTTGGGTTGCCGATGCTGGCGATAGCGCTAAAGCACACCAGAATGATCAGGGCGATGAGAAGCGCGTAT
>BEIM01000271.1 GCA_002898995.1 bacterium HR36 | reverse complement strand
TGGGCGAGCTGCCGCAGTTCCTCCAGCGTCCCCACGGCGATAAGATGGCCTTGTTCGATGATCGCCATGCGGTCGCATAGAGCTTCCACCAGGTCAAGGGAATGGGTGGACAAGAAGACGGTAGCCCCCTGGCGAGTTTGTTGCAGCAGCAGATTCTTAAGGGCACGCATCCCATACGGGTCAAGACCGAGGGTCGGCTCATCCACTACCAAAACCCGCGCCTCGTGCAACAGGGCAGCCGCAAAGGCAACGCGTTGTTTCATGCCGTGGGAATAGGTTTCGGTCAAATCGTCCAGATACTCACCCAGCTCAAAGAGTTCCACCAACTCGGCAATCCGCCGGCGGCCCTGTTCCCTCTCTACGCCGTACAGGTCGAGCACTAGCTCGAAGAATTCGCGGCCAGTCAATTTGTCATACAGGTAGGGATTGTCGGGAACGTAACTGAGACAGGTGCGGACGGTTTCAGATTGGGTCTGCACGTTGTGGCCGCAGACGTACACCGTGCCGCTACTGGGCCGCAATAATCCGCAAATCATCCTGATAGTGGTGGTCTTACCTGCCCCGTTAGGCCCCAAAAAGGCAAAGAGTTCCCCCGGGCGTACGCAAAGATTAAGTTGGTGCACCGCCATTTTGTTGCCGAAACTTCGGGAAACCTGGATGAGCTCAATGGCGTTCCCCGCAGACATCGGATACTCCTAGGGCATACGATAAAACCAGGCTGGGGGAGTGAGAAGGTCGCGTCGGCTGACAGAAGGTTGGCGCACCAGGATCAGCTTGGTGTTCGACCATTGGACCATTTGTTGCAGCACGCGATCACGCATGGGTGAGTCCTGCGCCACCCACCAAAAAACCTGCAAACCCGGCCGATGCACTTGCACCACCAAGCAGGAGAGAACATGGCCGTGCCAATCCAACGATACCGCCTGGGGTTGCACCAGACCTGACGCCATCTGTCCTGGCGCGTTGGCCCAGTTCAGCACATCTACCGAAGGTAGGTCCCAGCGCTGTCCGGGACGCAGCCCTGGTAGCCGATCAGGTGGCCCAAGACTATTGACTGGCACCGCTTGAATAGACCAAGGCACCGTATATTCTTGGCGCCATAACCCGGCGGGCAGATTGAGCATCAGGCGCACAAAGGCTTGGGCATCGGGACGAGGCGAGACGTCGAGCACCAGCAACCACCGCGACCAAGACGACCAGCCACCCACGATCCGCAACCGCTGCACTTCCCCAAATAAACCCATTTCCAGGCGGGATTCCAGACGCAGTTGGCTGGCAGATTCCGGCACCGGCCAATGATACCACAATTGTCCTATGTCCAACTCCAACTGATGTACCATGCTAAGATAGCCGCCTTGTTGCTCCCGTTGCAATTGAGAAACCATTACGCCTATGGGCACTGGTTCCTCCCAGGCTCCATCTGGGCCAAGACCGCTGCGGAAAACGCGCCACTCCACCGGATCGTCGGATGTGTCGCTAATCGTTTGCGGTAACGCTGGTGGGGCCAGCCATCGTTGCTGCCACTCTTGCAGCAACAAGATTCCCATCGTCCCTAACCAAAGTCCCACTATCAGACAGCTAACAAGACGATGCGGCATGGCCGAGCCCCCTGATCGAATCTTTCTTCCTAGAGTGCCCCGCTACGTGCAAACTCGATTGTAAGAAGTACTGGCTCAGTTTGCAACCGTGCTTCCATACCCCAGGGAATGGATTCGACACTTTTGGTTGCGGCGAATGCACAAAAGGGGCGACTTCTCGACCGCTTTTACGAACCCATCAGCGTCTCCCAACTAGCGCGACTTCCTGGTGGTAGTCGTGAGCAGCGCTGGCATCGCATCCTCACGAACGGGACAGGGCCAAGCGGCGGAATGCCAGCGGCACTGTCTCGGCGCAGTGCAAGCCAGTATCTATAAGGTTGTCTGCCCCCTACAACAATCTGCAGCACTGGTAGCGGCTTATCGCTTATCACACCATTTCTGGTCAAAACCCACCTATCCGCAGGAGCCCGCCGTGCCGGACAAACTGATCCTCGCCGAGCTGACTGGGTTTGCCGACCGGACAGAGGCGGTCAAGGAGTTGGTGAACTTGCTCCGCCGCGTTCATGTCGAGGAAATGCTGTTGCCAGTGCTGCTGCAGCTCATCGTAATTATCCTGGTGGCGCGCTTATTTGCGAGGCTGGCACGATGCGTGTACCAGCCTGGCGTGGTTGGCGAGATCGTTGCCGGACTGGTTCTGGGGCCATCCGTCTTCGGCGCCTTGTTTCCGCAGGCATTTGCCTGGTTGTTTCACCCGGGGCTTCCCCATGTGCCCCATCTGCTGGCCGACCAAGTGTTGGCTTCGGTCTTCAGCACCCTCAGCCAACTGGGTCTGATTTTCTTGCTGTTCCTGGTGGGACTGGAATTCGACTTCAGCCATTTACGCTGGCATGGCAAGGCGGCATTTTTCATCTCGCTGGCGGGCATTGTGCTACCATTTGTTTTGGGATTAGGGCTGGCGGAGTGGATCCATCCTTATTTGCCCCAACTTCCGAAGCTGGGATTTTCACTGTTTCTGGCAACGGCCTTATCCATCACGGCCCTGCCCATTCTTGGGCGGATGATGATGGAGCTGCAAATCACGCGGACGCGGCTGGGGACGATCACCATTTCCGCAGCCGCGGTAGATGATGCAGGCGGCTGGATATTGTTAGCGGCGGTGGCAGCCATAGCTCGCGCGGATTTTCGGCCAGGCCCCATCATCCTGATGGCCGCTGAAACAATGGGTTTCGCACTCTTGCTGGTTTTTTTGGGGCGGCCGATAGCCCGTTGGTTTGCTTCTCGTTTAGCGGAGCGCAGCGATGGGGAAATCACGGTCAACGAATTAGCGGTGCTTCTAGCCATTGTTCTGCTGTGTGCGCTGGCCACTAATTTGATCGGCATCTTTGCCATCTTTGGGGCTTTCTTACTGGGAGCAGTATGCTCCCGCGAAGCGGTGCTGCGCGACGCGATCCGGCGGCGCATGCTGGATTTCATCACTGCCTTCTTTCTGCCGATTTTCTTCACCTACACCGGACTGCGTACCGACATCGGTACACTCGATTCCTGGATGTTGTGGGGGTTTTGCGGGCTGGTGTGCCTCGCCGCCATTATCGGCAAACTGGTGGGCTGCATGCTGGCTGCGCGGTGGGGTGGGTTTAACTGGCGAGAATCTTTCTGTATCGGCACGATGATGAATACGCGCGCTTTGATGGCCCTGGTGGTCATCAATATCGGCCGCGATCTGGGTGTGATTTCTCCGAGCATGTTCTGCATGCTTGTAATCATGGCCGTAGTGACGACTTTGATGACGACGCCGCTACTGTTGCTAGCAATGCGCGGCACCGAACTGGAAGCCTACATTCGAGCCTCGGGCTTCTTGAGCGAAGCGGGCAAGAATCCCTGACGCTTGCCCACGCACGATGCCGAGTGTCGGGAACCTAGTGGGGCGGTTTTCGAACTTTAGGCGAAGGCGGGTCTTAAGGAGCGTGCAGCTCTGACGGAGACCGCAGTTTGGTTTAGAATGGTTGCGGAATGGCGAAGGCGATAGGGAATTTGCTGGCGTGCTCAGGCGAAAACGGCGATGCCAAGCAATCTGCGCTTCCAGGTGGATGATACGATCGCGGCGGTATCAAGCGGTGTAGGGCCAGCGGTGCGCGCCGTCGTGCGTGTGAGTGGACCGGGAACCTGGCCGATCTTGCGTACTCTCCTGCCGCCGAATGCTCCGCCACAACCCCAGCACCGTGGCGTGTATGAAACGCACCTTGTCGGAGTGGCTTCGTTGCCGCCGATCCCGGTTCTGCTGCTGGTCTTCCTGCATCCCCGCAGTTACACGGGGCAGGACCTGGTCGAAATGCACATGCCTGGCAGTCCGCCTCTGGTACAGGCGGTTTTGGCTGGATTACTGGCACGAGGAGCACGGCTGGCCTTGCCGGGAGAGTTTACCTTACGCGCCTTTCTCGCCGGCAAAATGGATTTGACCCGCGCGGAAGCCCTGCTGGCCGTGCTTTACGCCGACCGCGCTGATACACTGCGGGAGGCATTGGAACAGTTCGCAGGCAACCTTGGGACACCCCTGGTTCGCGTCAAAGAAAGGTTGCTCGATTTGTTAGCGGAGATCGAGGCAAGCCTGGATTTTCCTGAGGAAGACCTGCTTTTTTCGGTGCGTGAGGTGCTCCTGGCCCAGTGCCGACAAGCACGGGAAGAACTCGGGCAGATTTTGCAGCGCATCGAAGGTCGCGGGGTGCTGCGGGAAACGTTTCGTGTCGTCTTAACTGGACGGCCCAATGCAGGTAAAAGCAGCCTGTTCAATGCGTTAATCGGCGAGCCAGCGGCGATCGTCAGCCCGGTGCCCGGTACCACCCGCGATTATCTCACGGCCACCCGCCAATACAATGGGGCTCTCATCGAACTGATAGACACTGCGGGGATGGAACCAGTCGAGGCAGCCAGTGATGCGGCGTTCTCGCCGCTTGCGGTCGCCGCCATCAGCGCCCAGGCCCAGACTTTTCGGCAACAGCAGGTAGCCCGCGCCAGCTTGGTACTCTACTGCGTGCCTGCGGATGAGCCAGTGCATCCCGAAGACGTGGCCATGCTGGAACAGCTAACCCCTGAGCGCACCCTGCTGGTTTGGACGAAATGCGATCTCGCGACGTTCGACGAGGCCGCACAGAAGCTGCCAGCGCGATGGGCTCAGTTTTCGAGTTTGTGTACCAGCGCGGTTACCGGGCAAGGTCTTGCTGAGTTGCGCCAGCGCCTTGCCGCCTGTGCGCGCTGCCAAACCGCGACCGATCCTCTAGCGGTGAGCCTGGGAAGATGCCAGCATCATGTGCGCTGCGCCGCCGAGGCTCTCGAACGGGCCGAATGGCTCTTAGAGCGCCAAGAGTCGCCCGAGCTGTTAGCGATTGAAGTACGCACAGCTCTGGACGAACTGGGTGCTGTGCTTGGCGAAGTCTATACGGAAGATTTGCTGGATCGCATCTTCAGCAGATTCTGCATCGGAAAATAACCGGCCACATTCCCGAGCTTGGCCTCCTAAGCCACGCCATTGCGTGCTATGCTGACACTATGCGACGATGTCTGGTCGCGGGTGGTGCTGGATTCCTCGGTTCGCATCTGGTAGAAGCGCTGCTGGCGCGGGGCTATCGGGTGCGCGTCCTGGACGATTTTAGCACCGGCAAACGGGAAAACCTGGCCGCGGTGCTTGGGCAGGTCGAAGTGGTCACCGGCAGTGTCACCGAAATGAGTACGGTGGCCCAAGCGGTGCAGGGTTGTGATGCGGTGTTTCACCTGGCGGCGATCGCCTCGGTGCAACGCAGCCTCGAAGAGCCGCTGCTGACCCATGCCGTCTGTGCCACGGGCACTTTGAACGTTTTGGAAGCGGCGAGACGACAGGGTGTGCGCCGCGTGGTGTACGCCGGTAGCAGTAGTTGTACGGCGACCAATCCAC
>BEIM01000270.1 GCA_002898995.1 bacterium HR36 | reverse complement strand
GGGCATCGTTGGCAATACGTTGACGATCCCGCTGACAGGTCAGGTCTCTTGGGCAGGCAAGCAGGCAGAGCGTGTGGTGGAACTAGCGCAGCGGTACCTAGCAGCGGCTCACTGAGGCGGTTGCGGTCAGCCGTTCACGGGTCGGCGTGGGGAGGTCTGCCGGGAAGGGTGGAGCTCGGCTCAATGAGGAGGCGTGCGCCGGGTTGGTAGGTGAGGTAATACCAGAGCCATTCGCTCAAGACGGCGAAGCGGTTCCGGAAACGGATGAGCGTCACGATGTGGACTATAGCCCAGAGCAGCCATGCCAGGAAGCCCCCGAAGTGGAGCTTCGGCGGCAGCGCTGCCACGGCGCGGGCTCGCCCGATGGTCGCCAAGATGCCTTTATTGCGGTAGCGGAAGGCAGGGCGTTGGTGTGGGGGAGGCGCTTGCGCAGGATGCGGGCAACAAAGCGCCCTTGCTGCAGGGCAACCGGTGCCAGTTGAGGGAGTTCTCCATAACGCTCGTCCCGGAAGCACGCAGCATCGCCGATGACGAAGATCTCGGGGAAGCCCGGCACGGAGCAATCCAGGGCAACCACGACCCTCCCGTTGCGGTCGAGTGGAACACCGAGGCTCTGCAGAAAGCTCGGTGCTCGGGTTCCAGCAGCCCAGATAACCGTCCGTGCGGCGAGAAATTCTCCCGTGCTGAGCATCACGCCTGTTGGGCGGACATCACTGGCGCGTACCCCGAGCCGTACATGCACTCCGAGTTCTTCCAGGTCCCGCAGGGCTCGGGCAGAGAGGCTCGGTGGGAAGCTCGGCAAGAGCCGTTCACCTGCCTCGAGGAGCACTACGCGAATGTCTTCCGGGCGGAGATGAGGGAAGTCCTGTACCATCGTGAAGCGCCCGATTTCAGCCAGAGCGCCGGCAAGCTCTACACCGGTCGGACCGCCCCCGATGACGACGAAGGTGGTGTATGCACGGGCTGCCTCTGGGTCGGGGCAGCTGGCAGCCAGTTCGTAGGCTTCCAGGATGCGACGCCGCAGCTCCAAGGCGTCTCTGAGGGTCTTGAGCGGGAGGGCAAACTGCTGCCAGTGGTCGTGCCCGAAGTAGTTCGGGCAACTGCCGGGTGCCAGCATAAGGAAGTCGTAGCCTATGGCTCCGCTGCGCCGGCAGAGCACTTCGCGCCGATGGGGGTTGACGGCGATGACTTCGTCGAACACGATAGAGGCGGTAGGGCAGCGGCGGAAGATGCTCCGAATTGGAGCGGCGATATCGGCAGGGGAGAGCGCAGCAGTCGCCACCTGGTAGAGCATATTGGCTCAAATTTGCCGAGTGTTTCACACCACTCCAAGACCTGGGTTATATTTCAACATCATTGAAATACGACAACACATTAGGTTTGGAATCGCCTTTATCCTCAGAAGCGTCTGGCACGTATGCTATCTATTGACTAATTCAGCTTAGGCGCTACCTTTTTATAGCGCCAACTCTTAGGCATTTAGTCCCAACTGGCAACCCCATCGCGGATAACCAAAATCTCTTTTCTACATGCGCTGCCAAGATTGGTTGAGAATAGAGGAGCACAAGATTTCTCGCTGACGACTCACGTAAAGCAGGGAGAAGATTGCCCCGCTGAACCATTTTCCTAGAAGGGGTTTTTATGACCGATGAAGAATTTGCGGTATTGAAGACCAACGGTATCAAGGTCAATTACTACGTGGTTTGCCCGCGCAAACTCTGGCTGTATAGCCATGATATTCGCTTAGAACATAGTAGTGAACGTGTGGCTCTGGGGCGATTTTTGCACGAGCGCGCTTATCGGCATCAGCCGCGCCGGGAGTTACTGATCGATAACCTTATCAAGATTGATTTGCTCGAGGCGGAAGGGAAGGTTTTGGAAGTGAAGTATTCGCGGCGCCTCAAAGAAGCGGCCCGGCTGCAAGTGCTCTATTATCTTTATTACTTGAAGCGGCTGGGGGCGACGGGGCTGACAGGCGAATTGCGCTTCCCCAAGGAGCGGCGCTGTGAACCGGTAACGCTGACCGAACAAGGAGAGCGCGAAGTAGAAACCGCGTTGCGGGAAATTCAGCGCATTGAGCAACTCCCGGCGCCTCCGCACGTCAACTTTATGCCCATCTGTCGCCGCTGCGCCTATGCCGAGCTATGCTGGGGCTAAACGGAGCGGCGCTTTCCCGGATATGCCAGCTGTGTCCCGAGACAAGCGGCTGCGAATGCAGAGGCTGAAGGGTCGCACTGTTTGCCCGCATCGGGTAGGGCAGCAACCAGGAGGGTCGGCATGCCGCGCAGCTACTACATCTTTCAGAGCGGTCATCTCCGCCGCAAAGGCAACACGCTGTATCTGGAAAAGGAGCCCACTAATTACGAAGGTGCCCCGCTAGGCGAGCTTCTTCAGGAGCCGCTTGCGCCGCAGGCAGAGACGGGCGATTCCGTAGGACAAGCAGAGAGCGAGCCGCCCGTAACCCGAGAAGTTGACCACGGGCGGTGTGGTCCCGATGCCGTAGGCCAAGCACTGGGTGAGCCTGAGCCTGACCAAACCCTTTCCTCGCCTACCAGGCCCTCGCAGGACGATGCCAGCAACTCATCTTTGCAGGAACCTGTATCCAATCCTCCTGCCTCATCCCTGGCCAGGGCAAATCCCTCAGCCGACACCTCCGCCACAACTTCTCATCAGTCCGCTTCCCGCCGCATCCTTCCCATTGAGGACATTGCCGAATTGTTCCTGCTGGGCGAGGTGTCCCTCAACACGAGGCTGTTAACTTTCCTGGCGCAAAAGGGCATCCCCGTTCACGTTTTCAACTATTACGGTTATTACAGCGGCTCCTTTTACCCCCGCGAAGGCAACGTCTCGGGGCAGCTCCTGGTGAAGCAGGTCGAGCACTATACCGATCCGGAAAAACGCCTCTATTTGGCCCGTCAGTTTGCCTGGGGCGCTTACCATCACATGCACCGCAATTTGCTTTACTACCGCAATCGGGGCAAGAGTTTGGCAGAGGCCCTGCAGCTGGTGGAGCAAGGCGGGAGCGAAATCGAACGCGCCGACTCCATCCCCGCACTCATGGGCGCGGAAGGGCGGGTGCGCCAGGCTTATTATCGTGCCTTCAACCAAATTGTGGTGCTCGAGTCTCCCTTCCTGCGCCGCGTCAAACGGCCTCCCGATAACCTCCTGAATGCCCTGATCAGCTTTGGCAACTCCCTGCTTTACGCGGCCGTGCTTTCGCAGATTTATCGTACTCCCCTTCATCCCACTATCGCCTATCTCCATGAGCCAGGAACCCGCCGGTTTTCCCTAGCCCTGGACATCGCGGAAATCTTCAAGCCCATGATCGTGGACAAAATGATTTTCACCCTGCTGAATCGGCAGATGCTGAGCCAGGACGATTTGGTTCCCGAGGTGGCTTTTGCCGTCTTGAAGGAGTCGGCTCGCAAGACTGTCGTCCAGGAATTCGAGCGCCGACTGCAAACCACTGTCAAACATCGGCGACTCGGGCGCCACGTCTCCTATCGCGGCTTTATTCGGCTCGAATGCTACAAGCTCGTACGCCACCTCTTGGCTATTGAGCCTTACCAGGCCCTCCGTGCCTGGTGGTGACAGGAGTAATCATATGTACGTCATTCTCGTTTATGATGTCGCCCAAGAACGTGTCGTCAAAGTATGCCAGTTCCTCCGCCGGTACCTGAGTTGGGTCCAGAATTCCGCATTCGAAGGCGAGCTCTCTGAGCTGCAGCTCCAACGCGTGAAGCTCGGCTTGCTCGACCTCATCGATCAGGAACAGGACTCCGTCTATCTCTACATTCTGCCCAACGCCCGCTGGCTCCAGAAAGACATTCTCGGCCAGTCTAAAGGGGATACTACCAACGTTATCTGAAGCCTGCTTCAGACTGCAACCACTTCCTAGTGAAGCGGGGCAGCCATGCCTCCCCGCATCGCCTCCGGCTCATCATGCCATTTTCGGAAGCCTGCGCCAACTGATTCGCAAACAACGCCACAATCGCCATCCGCTCGGCGCCAGCGCAGTCTCGGCCTGGCCCCGACCACGCTACGCCAATCCCGTGAGTTCGCGGACTGGTTTCCCAGCAGCACTCGCTCAACAAGTCATGCGCCAAGTCGGCTAACTCCGTGAGTTCGCGGACTGGTTTCCCAGCAGCCCGCTGTCTCGCCGCATTTTGCACTGTCCCCATGACCTCGAGTCAGTAGCGCTTGGTGCTCCCAGCCCATCCCGGGCGCGGCCATCCTTAAAGTCCACGGCATCGTACTACCTCGGGACTCTCTCATTTTTGCTGCCAAGCCCCACTCTCCTTTCGCCGTGCCAGTCCGCTTGGTCAATCCCAGTCCGCTGCCGCCTCCTCCGTCCGAGCGATATGGTCGCCCGGTGGCTAGCCTCTCCAGCCCGATGCCGCCCCTTCCCCGCCAACGCCATTGTGATAGATTGTCGGGTATCGTTCTTGGCAGCCCGTGGCTCCATGCTCCCCTCCGACGGCATCCAGCTCCCCTTGCACCCAAACGCCACCTTGTCGACCATGACGGAGGACCAGAGCCCGCATCAAGATTTGTTAGGAACTCACGATAACATACCGTCAATCTGAATCAGCAGCCTCCACCAGAAGCGACAGGCCTTCCTCTTATGTCCATGTTGTAGCTGTCGCTCTGAATCAACAACCGGCACCAGAGGACGCCAAAAAGCCCTGGCACGCCCCTCAGCTTGCAGTCAATCCGAAGCCAGGGCGACGCGGGCAAGGGCAACGTCAAGACCTGAAAAAAGTTGCGGTGTGGCTTCAGCACGCCGGCTGCGAGCACCTAAGCTCGGCGGCAATACCTGCCACCAGCCCCAGCTTACAGTCAAACGGCATCTGTGGCTCGCAAACTCGCATATGCCCTGCGGCAACGATTATTGAATTGTGCAAATCGCACCAAGCGCAGCCACTAGACCGGAAGCGTTACGCCTGCGGGAACTATTATAGGCAAAGGCTGACTGGTTCTAAGGTTAGAAATTCGCCGATTTCCCGTGGGAACACATACCTGCAGCTTGCAGTCAAAAGGCATCTGTGGGCGGCAAGCGGCAGCCATCAATCCGTCTGTCTGAACCACGCTTCCAATGAATCCAACTTACAGTGTCCAAGCCCAAAGGGCCTGGGGGACGTCTGTCTGAACCTTGGCCTGCAGTCAAACCCCAACCTCTTGACGATGACCGGGGATCGACGGTAAAATGACACAAAAAATCCCAATTTTCCTTGGGATTCCCCTGGGGTGCTAATCGAACCATATTGGGATTGAAACTGCCGCTCTGGTCTGGGAGGATGTCAACAACATGATAGTGCTAATCGAACCATATTGGGATTGAAACAGGATCGCTGGCAGCTGCTCATCGAGGGCCACCCCCGTGCTAATCGAACCATATTGGGATTGAAACGAAGCGCTGCGGACGAGTAGGTCCCTCGGATAGGCTGGTGCTAATCGAACCATATT